>NZ_JADBQZ010000018.1:0-123218 GCF_014896175.1 Enterobacter cloacae complex sp. I3 | reverse complement strand
AGTTTATGATATAAAGTTTATGAATAAAGGATAAAATTATCTGAGTAGAAATTTTTGGCGGAAGATCACAGGAGTCGAACCTGCCCGGGAACGCTGGCGTCCCCAACTGGATTTGAAGTCCAGCCACCTCACCGGAGATGACGATCTTCCGCGCCTCGATTGCTACATGGAGGCGGGGCGCATTATAGCTACTTTCAGGCATTTACCACATACCCCACACCACTTTTTTCACCTCTCTTTTGACCTCTATCCCCCTGTTTCAGTTAATTCCTAAGAAAATCCTCATGTTAGCCTTTCGTGCTCTCCAATATTTACCGCGATCACAAAAAACAAGAAACGTAATCTGCTAACCAGAAAACGCAATACCCGCCGTTGAAACAATGGTTTAAAACCAATGCAACCGGTCTCAGCGCCCCCTACAGCGTGAAGGATAAAAAAGATGAGCGAAGTATTGTCAGTAAAAGAGAAGATTGGCTACGGTATGGGTGACGCCGCCAGCCACATCATTTTTGATAACGTCATGCTTTATATGATGTTTTTCTACACCGATATTTTCGGCATTCCCGCTGGGTTTGTCGGCACCATGTTCCTGCTGGCGCGCGCGCTGGATGCGATCTCCGACCCGTGTATGGGGCTGATCGCCGACCGCACCCGCAGCCGCTGGGGCAAGTTCCGTCCGTGGATTTTGTTCGGTGCCATCCCGTTCGGCATCGTCTGCGTGCTGGCCTACACCACGCCGGACCTCAGTCTCAACGGAAAAATGGTTTATGCCGCCGTGACTTACACCCTGCTGACCCTGCTCTATACCGTGGTCAACATCCCGTACTGCGCGTTGGGCGGGGTAATCACCAGTGACCCGACGCAGCGTATATCCCTTCAGTCCTGGCGCTTTGTGCTGGCGACCGCGGGCGGCATGCTCTCCACGGTGCTGATGATGCCGCTGGTGAACCTGATTGGCGGCGACGATAAGGCGTTCGGCTTCCAGGGCGGGATCGCCGTGCTGTCGGTGGTCGCGTTCCTGATGCTGGCGTTCTGCTTCTTCACCACCAAAGAGCGCATCCAGGTGCCGCCGAGCACCACCTCCATGCGGGAAGACCTGCGCGATATCTGGCAAAACGACCAGTGGCGCATTGTCGGCGTGCTCACCATCCTCAACATTCTCGCCGTCTGCGTGCGCGGCGGGGCGATGATGTACTACTGCACCTGGATCATGGGCTCGCCGGAGGTGTTCGTCGCATTTCTCACCACCTACTGCGTCGGCAACCTGATCGGCTCCGCGCTGGCGAAACCGCTCACCGACTGGAAGTGCAAGGTCAGCATCTTCTGGTGGACCAACGCCGCGCTGGCGGTGGTCAGCGTGGCGATGTTCTTCGTCCCGATGCACGCCACCGTGCTGATGTTCGTCTTTATCTTCGTTATCGGCGTGCTGCACCAACTGGTGACGCCAATCCAGTGGGTGATGATGTCCGATACCGTCGACTACGGCGAATGGACCAACGGCAAACGCCTGACCGGCATCAGCTTTGCGGGCACGCTGTTCGTGCTGAAGCTCGGCCTGGCGCTGGGCGGGGCGATGATCGGCTGGATGCTGGCAGGCGGCGGCTACGACGCGGCGGCCAAAACCCAGAACAGCGCGACCATCAGTATCATTATCGGCCTGTTTACGCTGGCGCCGGCGATCTGCTACGTGCTGAGCGCCATTATCGCCAAACGCTACTACACGCTGAAAACCCCCTTCCTGACCAAAATCTTGGGCGAGCTGGCGCAGGGCGCGCGCCGCAATCAGCAGGATTTAGAAAACCTGCCGGTCAGCAAAGAATTGCAGAACTAAGAGGACGAAAGCATGAAAATCAGTGATGGAAACTGGCTTATTCAACCGGGCCTGAACGTGACCTATCCGGTTCAGGTGTTCGACGTGGAGCAGCAGGGCAATGACCTGGTGGTGTATGTTGCGCCGCGCGACGTGCGTGAGCGCACCTGGCAGCTCGACACGTTGATGTTCACGGTGCGTCTGTTTTCCCCGCAGGAAGGGATTGTCGGGGTGCGCATCGAGCACTTCCAGGGCGCGCTGAACAACGGCCCGCACTATCCGCTGAACGTTCTGAAAGACGTGAAGGTCGAGATTGAAAACAACGCCGAATTTGCCGAGCTGAAAAGTGGCAGTGTCAGCGTGCGCGTCACCAAAGGCGAGTTCTGGGCGCTGGATTTCCTGCGCAACGGCCAGCGCATTACCGGCAGCCAGCTGAAAAACAACGGCTACGTGCAGGACAGTAACACCGACCGTAATTACGTGTTCGAGCGTCTGGATCTGGGCGTGGGGGAAACAGTCTACGGCCTGGGCGAGCGCTTTACCGCGCTGGTGCGCAACGGCCAGACGGTCGAAACCTGGAACCGCGACGGCGGCACCAGCACCGAGCAATCCTACAAAAATATCCCGTTCTACCTGACCAACCGCGGCTACGGCGTGCTGGTGAATCATCCGGAAAACGTCTCGTTTGAAGTTGGCTCCGAGAAAGTGTCAAAAGTGCAGTTCAGCGTGGAAGGGGAATATCTCGAGTATTTCGTGATCGACGGCCCGACGCCAAAACAAGTGCTGAACCGCTATACGCAGTTCACCGGGCGTCCGGCGCTGCCGCCTGCGTGGTCGTTCGGCCTGTGGCTGACCACGTCGTTCACCACCAACTACGACGAAGCCACGGTGAACAGCTTTATCGACGGCATGGCCGAGCGCGACCTGCCGCTGCATGTGTTCCACTTCGACTGCTTCTGGATGAAGGCCTTCCAGTGGTGCGATTTCGAGTGGGACCCGGTGACCTTCCCGGACCCGGAAGGGATGATCCGCCGCCTGAAAGGGAAAGGGCTGAAGGTCTGCGTGTGGATCAATCCGTACATCGGCCAGAAATCCCCGATCTTCCAGGAGCTGAAAGAGAAGGGCTACTTGCTCAAGCGCCCGGACGGCTCTCTGTGGCAGTGGGACAAATGGCAGCCGGGGCTGGCGATTTACGACTTCACCAATCCGGAAGCGTGCCGGTGGTATGCCGACAAGCTGAAAGGCCTGGTGGATATCGGCGTCGACTGCTTTAAGACCGACTTCGGCGAGCGTATCCCGACCGACGTGCAGTGGTTCGACGGGTCCGATCCGCAGAAGATGCACAACCACTACGCCTACATCTATAACGAGCTGGTGTGGAACGTGCTGAAAGAGACTGTCGGCGAAGAGGAGGCGGTGCTGTTTGCCCGCTCGGCGTCCGTCGGGGCGCAACAGTTCCCGGTACACTGGGGCGGCGACTGCTACGCCAACTACGAATCGATGGCGGAAAGCCTGCGCGGTGGGTTGTCGATTGGCCTGTCCGGCTTCGGGTTCTGGAGCCACGATATCGGCGGGTTCGAAAACACCGCTCCGGCGCACGTCTATAAACGCTGGTGCGCGTTCGGGCTGTTCTCCAGCCACAGCCGTCTGCACGGCAGCAAATCCTACCGCGTGCCGTGGGCGTACGATGACGAGTCCTGCGACGTGGTGCGCCACTTCACGCAGCTGAAATGTCAGCTGATGCCGTACCTGTACCGTCAGGCGGCGCTGGCCCGCGAGTTCGGCACGCCGATGCTGCGTGCGATGATGCTGGAGTTCCCGGACGATCCGGCGTGCGATTACCTCGACCGTCAGTACATGCTGGGGGATTCCATGATGGTGGCGCCGGTGTTCTCCGAGGCGGGGGACGTGCAGTTCTACCTGCCGGAAGGCCGCTGGACCCACCTGTGGCACAACGACGAAATCCATGGCAGCCGCTGGCATAAGCAGCAGCACGATTTTATGAGTCTGCCGGTCTACGTGCGCGACAACACTCTGCTGGCGCTGGGCAACAATAACCAGAAGCCGGACTACGCGTGGAACGCGGGGACGGCCTTCCAGCTGTTTAACCTGGAGGATGGCGCAGCGGCGGTGAGCGAAGTGCCTGCGGCGGACGGGTCTGTGGCATTTACGCTGAAGGCATCGCGTCAGGGCGACATCGTGACCTTTACCGGCGCGGGTGACGCGCAAAACTGGTCGGTGTGCTTGCGCAACGTGCAGAAGGTGAGTGGCGTGAAAGGCGGCTCGCACGCGGGCAGCGAGTGGGGTGTGGTGGTGAAAGCGGAGGGGGATGAGGTGGTGGTTCAGCTCTGAGGTGGAAAATGCCCGGTGGCGCTTCGCTTACCGGGCCTAAGGTAATTATGCGCTCTGATGCCCTCACCCTGACCCTCTCCCACAGGGAGAGGGAACAAACATCAAAAACTTTATTGCACAGGCGTTGCAACCACGCCGCCCGTCATCGTCTGCTCAACCTGCTGCTTATCCATATTTACCGCGCTCAGCTTCCCATTCACCGTTGGCTTCAGTGGGGCATTCGCCTGCACGCTGCCGCTGGCGGTCATCTGAATATTGCCGTCGCCCGTAATCGGTAACGCAGGCCAGCCCCACTGCTGCAGCACGTTGAGCGGTACGCCGCGCCCGTTCAGGCTCACCGTGGTCTGCCGCTGCGGGAGCTGTGAAACCGTCGCCGTGGCTTCCAGAATACCTTTCTCGGTAAAGGCGCTCAGGTCGCTAATGTTCACCGTGGCGGCGTTGGCATTCAGCGCCAGCGACGGACGGCGCACGTCGACGCGGTTAAAGGTCGCCGCCGCGCCGTTTAATGTTGCGCTGCCGCCCCAGACGCCCCACTGGCGATCTTTCGCCAGCTGCAGGTTTGCGCCGTAGCCGTCCAGGGAGGTGATCTGCCACGGGAAGGCGGGATTGATGTCGATCACCAGGTTGCGGCTCAGGCCGAATTTTTGCAGCGTGACGCTGTTCAGCCATTCCGGCAGCGGCTCCATCCACAGCGTTTTCCAGTTTTCAGGAAGGGTGTACTCCAGCCCGGCGATGGCAACATCGTCCAGAACCAGCGCTTTACCGTCGCGCAGCCAGTTGCCGGACGTGCGCACCATACCGCCTTCCCAGCGGGAGGTGAACTGACGCAGCGCTATGCCCTGCGGGGAAAACTCCGCATTCAGGATCGGGTCAAACAGATGCAGCGAGCCGAAGATAAACTCGCTGGCGTTCATGGACAGGCGACCTTCCTGGCTCTGCCAGTCGCCTTTGCTGAGAGTCAGGTTGCGCAGGCTTAAGTCGAGATCGGTCACCGCCCAGTCCGGGCCCTGCAGGCGGGCATCGGTGACCTCCAGACGGCCAATTTGCAGGGAAGGGATGGTAGCCAGCGGCGCGAAGAACGCTTTCAGCGTTTTGTCGCTCTGCAGGCGGATCTCGTTCAGGCGCATGGTGTCGATTATCCAGCTTCCGTCAGCGTTACGCAGGGCGGAGCCGGTGAGCGAGCCACGGGCCATATCGGCACCAATGGTGTTCAGCACCACCTCCTTGCCGTTCAACTGGCCGTCGATTAGCACGTTGGTGGTCGGTACGCCGTTCAGGGTCAGCGAGCCGGCGCTCATCTGGATCTTCGCGTTTTTACCCAGCACGTTCCCGGCTTCTGGCTGCCATGGGCTGACGCCGCCCGTGACCTTCTGTGCGCTCAGATCCCATTCAGTATTCGGGCTATTAAAGGCCATATTGTTCAGCTGCAGACGATCGGCCTGGAAGGGCAGCGGCGCTGTTTGAGGCGAGAGATTCAGCGTGCCGTCGAACAGGGTGATAGTGCCCATGTGCAGCGGAGCGGTGATCTGACGGCTGCTCAGGCCAATATCGACTTTTTTGGCAACTAATGTGGCGGGTTTACCGTCCCGCCCAAAGGTGACATTTTCCAGAATGAGGTGGGAAGGCGATGAAAAGCGGTGATTCATCTTGTCGAAACTGAGTTCGTAGTCGGTATTCACCGTAATCCAGCTGCTGACCTGCGCCGCGCCCCAACGGGTCTGGAGCAAAATATAGAGCGCTAGCAGCACAATAAGCAGGGCTACCAGAAGATAGACGAGTAGCTTTCCAATAAATTTCATGGTCTTCCATCCCGCGAAACGAACATAAGGGAGTTATGCACGATTTATGCGCAATGCTCAAGGCGGGAATGGTGTAATTAGATGTCACGGCAGGCATTGACTGCCTGCCGTGAGGGAGATCAGTTCTTCTCAGGCGGGAAAACGAGGTTCAGCACGATAGCGGTGATACCGCCCGCGGCAATGCCGGAAGAGAGCAGGTTTTTAACCCAGTCCGGCGCAAACTGCAGGATCAGCGGCTGCTGGGAAACACCCAGACCAACGGCCAGCGACAGCGCGATAATCATGATTGCGCGGCGGTTCAGCGGCTCGCGGGAGACGATACGCACGCCGGAGGCCGCGATAGTCCCAAACATCACCAGCGTTGCGCCGCCCAGCACCGGCTCAGGAATGTGCTGCACAAAGCCGCTCACCGCCGGGAACAGGCCGAGGACGATCAGCATCAGCGCCACCACGAAACCAACGTAGCGGCTGGCCACGCCGGTCAGCTGGATCACACCGTTGTTCTGGCCGAAGCAGGAGTTCGGGAAGGTGTTGAATACCGCAGAGACAAACGAGTTCAGGCCGTTCGCCAGCACGCCGCCTTTCAGACGCTTCATGTACAGCGGGCCGGAAACCGGCTGCTCAGAGACGTCGGAGGTAGCGGTGATATCACCGATGGTCTCCAGAGAAGTAATCATAAAGACCAGCATCAGCGGCAGGAGCAGACCCCAGTCAATGCCCAGACCGTAGTACAGCGGCGTGGGGACAGCGATCAGCGCGCTGTTGGTTGGCGCGGTGTTCTCCGGCAGCATCCCCAGCGCCCACGCCAGCAGATAACCCGCCGCCATGGCGATCACCAGCGAGGCGACGCGCAGGTATGGGTTACGCTGGCGGTTAAGCAGAATAATGATGGCCAGCACGACGCCTGCCAGCAGCAGGTTTTTCGGCGCGCCAAAGGTGTGGTCGCTCATGGCGGCATAGCCCCCACCGATGGAGGTAAGACCCACCTGAATCAGCGACAGGCCGATAATCATCACGACGACGCCGGAAACCAGCGGGGTGATCACACGGCGAGCCAGGTGCAGCACGCGGGAGATGACCATCTCCGTGCAGCTGGCCAGCATCAGCGTGCCGAACAGCGCCGCCATCATGGTCGGGACATCCGCGCCGCCGGTTTTCAGGGCCGTACCGCCCATGATCAGGGGAGCAACGAAGTTAAAGCTGGTGCCCTGAATCGACAGTAGCCCAGACCCCACCGGGCCCCAGGCTTTAATTTGAATAATGGAGGCCACGCCGGAGGCGAACAGAGACATACTGATAATGTGCTGCGTGTCCTGCGCCGGTAAGCCGAGCGCCTGGCAAATCAGCAGCGCCGGGGTGATCACCGCAACAAACATCGCCAGAAGATGCTGGCAGGCGGCGAAAAGCGTCTGCGGCAGCGGCGGACGATCTTCAAGACGGTAAATCAGTTCGCTATTTTGCTTCTGCGCAATCGGTTGCGCATCAGGCGACTCTATGGTGTTAACGGACATCGGCGGCAATCCCACGGTGGAAAAGCGGGCATTTTATCTGACCACCTGGTAAAAGCAAACGATTGCCAGCAAAAAAAAGGAAGAAAATCTGCCGCTGTGAGCAGGTTTTTTACAACCTATCGGAAAAAAAAATTACACTTTTTGCGCCGGGGCTCATGACGAGCGCAAACCGGCCCAGGATAACGCCGCGTGTGTATGGAATACGCGCATAACAGGAGCCTTTTATGATTCATCTCGATACGTTGTCGACCCTTGTTGCCGCAACGCTGGTTCTTCTGCTTGGTCGCAAGCTGGTCCACAGCGTTTCCTTTCTGAAAAAATACACTATTCCTGAACCTGTCGCCGGCGGTCTGCTGGTGGCGCTGGCCTTGCTGATACTGAAAAAAAGCATGGGCTGGGAAATTGATTTTGATATGTCCCTGAAAGACCCGCTGATGCTGGCTTTCTTTGCCACCATCGGCCTGAACGCCAACCTGGCAAGCCTGCGCTCGGGCGGTAAGGTGCTCGGCGTGTTTCTGATTGTGGTGGTGGGGCTGCTGCTGATGCAGAACGCCATTGGCATCGGTATGGCAACGCTGCTGGGGCTGGATCCGCTGATGGGGCTGCTGGCGGGGTCGATTACCCTTTCGGGCGGTCACGGCACCGGCGCGGCGTGGAGCAAGCTGTTCATCGAACGCTACGGTTTTGAAAACGCGACGGAAGTGGCGATGGCCTGCGCGACCTTTGGCCTGGTGCTGGGTGGCCTGATTGGCGGCCCGGTAGCGCGTTATCTGGTGAAGCACTCCACCACGCCGAACGGCAGGCCAGACGATGAAATGGTGCCGACCGCGTTCGAAAAGCCGGACGTTGGACGCAGCATCACCTCGCTGGTGATGATTGAAACCATCGCGATGATTGCCATCTGCCTGACCGTGGGCAAAGTGGTTGCGCAATGGCTGGCGGGAACGGCGTTTGAACTGCCGACCTTTGTCTGCGTGCTGTTTATCGGGGTGATCCTGAGCAACGGTCTGGCGCTGATGGGCTTCTACCGCGTGTTTGAACGGGCGGTATCGGTGCTCGGCAACGTCTGCCTGTCGCTGTTCCTGGCGATGGCGCTGATGAGCCTGAAGCTGTGGGAGCTGGCCTCGCTGGCGCTGCCGATGGTGGCGATTCTGGCGGTGCAGGCGCTGTTTATGGCGCTTTATGCCATGTTCGTGACCTGGCGCATGATGGGGAAAAACTATGATGCGGCGGTGCTGGCGGCCGGTCACTGCGGGTTTGGTCTGGGGGCTACCCCCACGGCTATCGCCAACATGCAGGCGATCACCGAACGGTTCGGGCCATCGCATATGGCGTTTCTGGTGGTCCCGATGGTCGGCGCATTCTTCATTGATATCGTCAACGCGCTGGTGATCAAGCTGTACCTGATGCTGCCGATATTTGCCTGAGATCAGGCGTTGGAATACCGTTCGGTTTCAGGCATCCAGCGCTCAATTAACGCTGCCGCCTGTTCGGGGTAGCGTTCATGAATATGGCGCGCAAGGCGCTGAACTTCGGGGATCATGGCCTGATCGCGCAGTAAATCCGCCACTTTAAATTCAGCATTTCCCGTCTGGCGCGTGCCCAGTAGTTCGCCCGGGCCGCGTATCTCCAGGTCTTTTTGCGCAATCACGAAGCCGTCGTTGCTATCGCGCAGCACTTGCAGTCGCATCTGGGCGGTTTTTGAAAGCGGTGCTTTGTAGAGCAGGACGCAGTGGGACGCTACCGCGCCGCGGCCAACGCGCCCGCGCAGCTGGTGGAGCTGGGCAAGCCCCAGACGCTCCGGGTTTTCGATAATCATCAGGCTGGAGTTCGGGACGTCCACCCCCACTTCAATGACCGTCGTGGCGACCAGTAAATGCAGTTCACCCTGCTTAAACGACTGCATCACCGCCTGCTTTTCGGCTGGCTTCATGCGTCCGTGAACCAGGCCCACGTTCAGCTCGGGCAGTGCCAGCTTGAGCTCTTCCCACGTCGCTTCGGCGGCCTGGGCTTCCAGCAGTTCAGACTCTTCAATCAGGGTACAGACCCAGTAGGCCTGGCGCCCTTCATGGGTGCAGGCGTTGCGCACGCGGTCAATGATGTCGCTGCGGCGCGTATCCGGTATGGCGACCGTCGTCACCGGCGTTCGGCCCGGCGGCAGTTCGTCGATGGTAGAGGTATCCAGATCGGCGTAAGCCGTCATCGCCAGGGTACGCGGGATCGGCGTGGCGGTCATGATCAGCTGATGCGGGTGGAAGCCCTGCTGCAGCCCTTTTTCCCACAGCGCCAGACGCTGATGCACGCCGAAGCGGTGCTGCTCGTCGATAATCACCAGCGCGAGGCCGTTAAACTGCACCTGCTCCTGAAAGATAGCGTGTGTGCCGACAATCATCTGCACCTGGCCGCTGGCGATGGCTTCCTGCTGCGCAAGACGCGCTTTGCCTTTTTGCTTTCCGGCAAGCCAGCCCACTTCAATCCCGAGCGGTGCGAACCAGGCGCGGAAATTGTTAGCGTGTTGTTCAGCCAGCAGTTCGGTTGGTGCCATCAGCGCGACCTGTTTGCCGTGGGCAATCGCGCGCAGGGCGGCCAGGGCGGCAACCAGCGTTTTACCTGAACCTACGTCGCCCTGCACCAGGCGCATCATCGGCACGTCGAGCGCCATGTCGCGCTCAATCTCGGCGGTGACGCGCGCCTGCGCGCCGGTGGGCTTAAAGGGCAGCGAGGCCAGCAGCTTATCTTTGAGCACATCATTCGGGCTTAACGGCTGAGCGTGGAAACGCTGCGCGCCGGCGCGCAGCGCCAGCATGCTCAGGTTATGCGCCAGTAATTCCTCAAGGATAAGACGCCGTTGGGCGGGGTGTTTACCGCTTTCTAAATCGCTGAGCTGCAGCGTTGGCGGCGGGCGGTGCAGGGTGCGCAGCGCCTCGGGCAGGCTCATCATCCCCTGAGCCAGTTCTGGCGGCAGCAGTTCGGTAATGGCACAGGTGTCCAGCAGCTCCAGCGCCTGATCGGTGAGCTTACGCAGCGTCGCCTGCTTGATGCCTTCGGTCGTCGGGTAAACCGGGGTGAGCGTCTCCTGCAGTTCCGGCGTGCTGAGATCGCCCTGCACGCGGTACTCCGGGTGGATCATCTCTGCGCCGTATTTCCCGCGTTTAGCTTCGCCATAGGCCAGCACCCTACGGCCGGTCGCCAGACTGTTCTTCATCGCCGCGCTGAAGTTGAAGAAACGCATGGTGAGGATGCCGGTGCCGTCGCTGATCTGACAGGTCATCATCCGGCGTCCGCCGAAAGTGATATTGCAGTTCAGGACTTCGCCTTCAACGGTGGCGTAAATGGCGGGAAGCAGATCGCCAATCTTGTAGAGCTGAGTGCGGTCTTCGTAACGCAGGGGGAGGTGAAGCAGGAGATCCTGCACGGTGTGCAGGCCAATTTTTGCCAGCTTATTGCTTTGCGCCGCGCCCACGCCCGTCAGGCTGTTGAGCGGGATAGCATCCAGCAGGCGGCCTTTCATCGGTTACCCGGCGTACTGCATGGTGGCCCACCACTCGGCATCGGCTTCAATTTCGCCCTGCGCGTTGACGTGGGGGTAAGGCAATTTTTTCTGCTTCGCAACGCGTGCCAGCACCGGATAGCCACCTTCAAACAGCAGGCGCTGCTGTTCTTCTTCCGGCAGCATGCTGTTGCTGCGCTCGTACATCCCGGCGTTCTGACGCTGGCGCTGCGCTTCATACAGAATGAGCGCGGACGCCACGGAGACGTTAAGGGACTGGACCATGCCGATCATCGGAATGATGATGTCCCGATCCGCCAGATCCAGCGCTTCCTGGGAGATCCCGGTTTTCTCCTGACCCATCAAAATGCAGGTCGGGCGGGTATAGTCGATCTCGCGGAAATCCACGGCCTTATCGGACAGGTTTGTCGCCAGGATCTGCATCCCGCGTCCTTTCAGATGCGATACGGCATCGCCAATCGTCTGGTGAGATTTGACGGATACCCAGCTGTTACTGCCTGCCGCAGCAGAGACCATGGTTCGCATCCGGTGACCCGGCCAGACGGCGTGCACTTCATGCACGCCGACGGCATCTGCGGTACGGACGATGGCAGAGACGTTATGAGGTTTATGCACCTGCTCCATGCAGACCGTCAGGTCAGGCTGGCGTCTGGCAAGCATTTCGCAGATACGGGCATAACGTTGTGAATTCATAAACCTAGTTTCGGTTTCGGGTGACTTTAATCACGTCCGGCATGACGCGGATCTTGCGCATAATGTTCGCCAGATGCACGCGGTCGCGAGCGGTCAGACGGATAAAGGCGCTATAGACGCGGCCGTCTTTTTCTTCCGTATTCAGGCTCTGAATGTTGGACGAGGCCGTGTTGATGGCTGCCGTCAGGTTCGCCAGGGCACCCTGGTGGTTGAACATATCCACCTTAATTTCGGTGATAAATTCCTGCGCCGTCTCTTTATCCCACTCGACCGCCATAAACTTCTCGGCTTCTTTCTGGTAGCCGCGAATGTTACGACAGGATTCATGGTGGATAACCAGCCCTTTGCCCGGACTGACGTGCGCAATAATCGGGTCGCCAGGGATTGGACGGCAACATTTTGCGAAGGTGATCAGCACCCCGTCCGCGCCTTTGATCGGCAGATGAGCATGGCCGGATGCGCCTGGAGCAGATGGCGTCGCTTCGCCCTGCTGCAGGTTTTTCGCCACCACGACGCTCATCGCGTTACCCAGACCAATTTCCGCCAGCAGATCGTCCAGAGACGTGAGCTTCATACGGTCGAGTTCACGCTGAATATGCTCCGGTGGGATCTCAGCCAGCTTGCGGCTGCCGCCCAACGCGTGGTTGAGCAGACGACGCCCCAGGCTGACGGAGTCATCGCGCTTGAGGTTTTTCAACAGCTGACGAATTTTGGCACGCGCTTTGGAACTCACGACAAAGTTCAGCCAGGCCGCGTTCGGACGTGCACCCGGCGCGGTAATAATTTCTACCGTCTGTCCGCTGGAGAGCGGCTGAGACAGCGGGTAAGGCTGTCTGTCGACGCGCGCGCCCACGCAGGCGTGCCCGATATCGGTATGCACGGCGTAGGCGAAGTCGACCGGCGTTGCGCCCGCAGGCAGTTCGACAATGCGGCCTTCTGGGGTGAAAACGTAAATCTCATCCGGGAAGAGATCGGATTTAACGCTCTCGATAAATTCGAACGAGCTACCCGCACTCTGCTGAAGCTCCAGCAGGCTCTGCATCCAGCGCTGGGCGCGGATTTGCGCGGTGGTGCTGCTTTCGCCACCGTGCTCTTTGTAAGCCCAGTGTGCGGCTACACCCATCTCTGCCATCTGGTCCATGTCTTCGGTGCGGATCTGCACTTCAACAGGCACGCCGTGCGGACCGATCATCGAGGTATGCAAAGATTGATAGCCGTTCGCTTTCGGAATGGCGATGTAATCTTTCATGCGCCCCGGGCGCGGTTTATAGAGGCTGTGCATCTGCCCCAGCACGCGGTAGCAGGTGTCAGAGTCGTGGACAATTACGCGGAACGCGTAGATATCCATGATCGAGTGAAAACGCTGCTCTTTGAGCACCATTTTGCAGTAGATGGAGTAAAGATGTTTTTCGCGACCGCTGACGCGGCACGGGATTCCCGCTTCCTGCAAACGCCCTTCAATTTCAGAGAGGATCTTTTGAATCATCTCTTTACGGTTACCGCGTGCGGCTTTCACCACCTCTTTAATCACGCGATAGCGGTTCGGGTACAACGCTTCAAAGCCCAGCTCTTCCAGCTCGGTTTTGATGTGGTGGATACCTAAACGGTGCGCCAGCGGACTGTAAATTTCGAGGGTTTCACGGGCAATGCGGCGACGTTTATCTGGGCGAAGTGAGCCCAGCGTGCGCATGTTGTGGGTACGGTCAGCGAGTTTGATGAGAATGACGCGGATATCCTGCACCATCGCCATAATCATCTTGCGGAAGTTTTCGGCTTGCGCCTCTTTCTTGTCGCGGAATTTCAGCTTATCAAGCTTAGAGACCCCTTCCACCAGCTCGGCAACGCTTTTGCCAAACAGCTGTTCCATATCCTGGTAGGTGGCAGGGGTATCTTCGATCACGTCGTGCAGAAGGGCGGCCATCAGCGTTTCGTAGTCGAGTTTCATCTCGGCCAGAATACAGGCTACCGCAACCGGGTGCGTGATGTAGGGTTCACCGCTTGAACGTGTCTGGCCCTCGTGAGCGTCACGTGCAACGAGATACGCCTGCTGAAGACGCTTAATTTGGTCTTCAGGCAGGTAGGTTTGAATCAGTTGATTCAGGCTTTCAAACAGATACAAGGGCGACCCGCAGGTTTAATTAACGACGACCTTCAGCAATGGCGGTTACGGCCTGCAGTTCTGCGGCTTCCTGCTCTTGCTGCTCCTGGCGCTCACGCACGTCGAGGATCTGGTTGTTGATCAGACCTTCTTCGATTTCGCGAAGTGCAATAACGGTGGTTTTATCGTTTTCTTCCGGTACCAGCGGATCTTTACCGCCTACCTGCATCTGACGAGCGCGACGCGCGGCGACCAGCACCAGGTCAAAACGGTTACCAATTTTCTCTACAGCGTCCTGAACAGTTACGCGTGCCATACTTAAAATGCTCCACAGGTGAAGAAATGACTGGGCATGATACTGAAAGTGGGTTCAGTCTGCCAACAGTTTGGTGATTAATGCGTCATGTCGCTGCTTCTGGCGGCTCATACGCAGTCGTTCTGCGCGAAGAATGGTTTTGAGATCGCTCAGCGCGGCATCAAAATCATCATTCACAATAAGGTAATCATATTCCGCGTAATGGCTCATTTCTGCAACTGCCTGTTCCATACGCTTTGCGATGACTTCTTCACTGTCCTGACCGCGGCCACGCAGGCGGCGATCCAGCTCATCCTTCGACGGCGGTAAAATAAAGATACTGCGCGAGTCAGGCATTTTCTTGCGAATTTGCTGTGCGCCCTGCCAGTCGATGTCGAGGAACACATTCACGCCCGTCGCCAGAACCTGCTCAATGGTTTCACGCGAGGTGCCGTAGTAGTTACCAAACACTTCTGCGTGTTCAAGAAACGCATCTCTGCCGATCATCGCTCTGAACTCGTCGTGATCCACAAAGAAATAGTGTTCACCGTGCACTTCACCCGGACGCGGCGCTCGCGTGGTGTGAGAAACAGAAACCTGTGTGTCGTACAACGGTTGGGTTTTTAACAGTGCCTGAATAAGGCTGGATTTACCCGCGCCGCTAGGGGCAGAAACAATATAAAGCGTGCCTTGAGCCATGAGAGTCTTTTGTATGTGTTAACGAAGAAGTCCTACATACGGGCTTATTATACACGTCGCCGCTGTGTGACGTAGCCTTTGTCACACTTTTTCCCCTGGATTATTGAATTTTGCGTACCGTTTTCAGGTTTTACCTGCGGTTTGCAGCAATAAAAATTAACGCTGGATAGCGCCTCGCAACATGAAAGGTTGCTATTAGCGTCGTTTCTCACGTCAGGTTATACCTCCTGCATTGCAAAGGAGGGATAGCGATGTGGCGGTGGATAAGCGGGTTAATGCTGTTGTGGTGTGGTTACGGGGCGGCGGTGTGCCCGGTGTGGTCACAGGCAAAAGCCGAAAAAGAGATTGCGTCATTAAGTGCACAAATCAAACGCTGGGATGAGGCTTACTGGAAGCTGGGGGTGAGCGAGGTCAGTGACGAAGTGTATGACCAGCTCAACGGCCGTTTAACCCAGTGGCAGCGCTGTTTCGGCAACGATTTTGCTGAGAGCGCCCTTCCTGCGCTGGAGGGAAACGTAAAACATCCTGTTGCCCATACGGGGGTACGTAAAGCAGCCAGCAAAGAAGCGCTGAGTCACTGGATGCACGGCCGGAAAAATCTCTGGATGCAGCCAAAAGTCGATGGCGTGGCGGTGACGCTGGTGTATCGCAACGGAAAGCTAGCGCGGGCCATCAGCCGTGGTAATGGGCTAAAAGGCGAGGACTGGACGGCCCGCGTGCGTTTGATCCCGTCCGTGCCCAAGGAGGTATCCGGCGCGCTTGCAAACAGCGTCTTACAGGGGGAGCTTTTCTGGCTACGCGAAAACCACGTCCAGCGGCAGATGGGCGGAATGAATGCTCGCGCAAAAGTGGCGGGCGCGATGATGCGACAAAAGGACAACGCGCTTCTGAGCCAGACAGGAATATTTATCTGGGCCTGGCCGGATGGACCGAAGGGAATGGAAAACAGGCTTTCTGAGCTGTCCAGCGCAGGCTTTTCCCTGACGGCGCGCTATACGTTGCCCGTACAAGCGGTTGATGCTGTTGAAAAACAGCGTTTGGCCTGGCAAAACACGGCATTGCCCTTTGCCACGGATGGCATAGTGGTTCGGTCTGCGGAGCCACCTTCAGGGGAGAGTTGGCTGCCCGGCGAAGGCAACTGGATTATCGCGTGGAAATATTCGCCTGCGGCACAGGTCGCAGAGGTCAGGAATATTCTTTTTTCCGTGGGGCGCACGGGCAAAATTTCTGTCGTGGCGGCACTTGAGCCTGCGCAGTTGGACGATAAACGGGTGCAGCGAGTGAGTCTCGGTTCGGTTGGTCGCTGGGAGAGGCTGGATATTGCCCCGGGCGATCAGATCCAGGTCAGCCTGGCAGGGCAGGGTATCCCTCGGTTTGATAAGGTGGTCTGGCGAGGGGCGGACAGACAAAAACCTGAGCCTCCGGCCTCGCGTTATCACTCCCTGAGTTGCTTTTATGCCTCGCCGGAGTGTATGGAACAGTTCTTTGCCCGGCTGACGTGGCTCAGTTCAAAGCAGGTATTCAACATTGAAGGATTAGGTGAGTCAGGCTGGCGCACACTCTGGCAGGCGCATCATTTTGAACATCTCTTTTCGTGGCTGCTATTAACGCAGGAGCATCTGCAGTCGACGCCGGGATTCTCTGCCGCACGCGGGCTGGCGCTCTGGCATCGCTTTAATCAGGTGCATGAGCAGCCTTTTATCCGCTGGATTATGGCGCTGGGTGTTCCGCTGCCACAGGCCTCGCTGAAGGCGTTGGAAGATGTGTCGTGGCAGAAGATGAGCGAACGCAGTGAAAAGGCCTGGCAGGCCTTGCCGGGTACGGGAGCGGAGACGGCGCGGCAAATCGTTGCCTGGCTGCACGCGCCAGAGATCGATGTGCTGGTCAGGTGGCTTGCTCAGCAGCACATCAATGGGTTCTGAGATCAGTGGGCGCTGTGCTTATAGTGAAACACGGGCAATCCGAGCTTCAGACGCAGCGCCAGCATGCGGGCCGTAAAGCCAAACAGCAGCGTGGAGATGACCACCACGTCGTGGTTCGAAACGTAATGCTGCAGGGCAATGTAGAGCACCGCTGCGGCGAAGGAGATGCCGGCATACAGCTCTTTTTGAAAGACCAGAGGAATGCGCTTGCAGAACATATCGCGCAGCACGCCGCCGAAAACGCCCGTCACCACGGCAGCAATGGTGGCGATAACCGGGCCTTCCCCCATATCGAGCGCGATTTGCGCGCCGATGATCGAAAAGACGATCAGCCCCAGCGCGTCAAGCACCAGGAACAGGCGGCGCAGATGGGGCATAACGGGTGCCACGATGGTGGTTAATACGGCAGCCGTTGCGACGATAATCACATACTCAGGATGTTTCACCCAGCCGAGCGGGTAATGGCCAAGCAGGATATCGCGGACGGAACCGCCGCCCAGCGCGGTTGCAGTGGCAATAATGATCACGCCGAAGGTGTCCATCCGGCGACGCCCGGCGGCAAGAGCGCCAGTCATGGCTTCAGCGGTGATACCAATAAGATAAAGAATGTGAAGCAGCATATACCCTCCGGTGTGAACGCGGAAAGGTTAGCGATTTGTGCGCAAGATCACGATTGAGATTTTCTAAGGCGATTGGGTTTCACCTATAAAATTTAATCAATACATGTTGAATATCTTTGATTCTTGGCTGCTGAATTTGAAAAGAGACGGGAATTCGGATTAGAAATAATAATGGATGGCGTCAGCCGACGCCATCCAAAAAGCGATTACTCAATATTCTGGATCTGCTCGCGCATCTGCTCAATCAGAACCTTGAGTTCAATCGCTGAGTTGGTCACTTCAGCGTTGATAGACTTAGACGCCAAAGTGTTCGACTCGCGGTTGAACTCCTGCATCATAAAGTCCAGACGGCGGCCCACCGCTTCCTTCTTCTTCAGGATGTTATAGGTCTCTTTAACGTGCGCTTCCAGACGGTCCAGCTCTTCAGCAACATCGATACGCTGCGCCATCAGCACCAGCTCTTGTTCCAGACGGGTGTTTTCCAGCTGAACTTCTGCTTCTTCCAGCTTGGCGACCAGACGCTCGCGCTGCCACTGCAGCACTTCCGGCATATGGGCGCGAACCTTCGCCACTTCAGCGCTGACGCCTTCAAGGCGCTGCTCAATCATCGCTTTCAGCGCCTGACCTTCGGTTTCGCGAGCAACGATAAAATCGTCCAGCGTGCCGTCGAGGGCTGCCAGAATTTCAGCGGCAATCGCGTCCAGATCCTGCTCACCGGCGGCCATGACGCCAGGCCAGCGCAGAATATCAACCGGGTTGATTTCGCCTTCATCGCTCTGCATTTTGACCCAGTTCGCCGCATTCACGAGCTGTTTTGCCAGCTTCTCGTTGAGGATCAGTTCGCCCTGCGCGCTGGCATCTGGCTCAAAGCGCAGGTTGCATTCCACTTTCCCGCGGGTCAGACGCGTACGGATACGCTCGCGCACCACAGGTTCAAGGCTGCGGAACTGTTCCGGCATACGGAAATATGTTTCCAGATAGCGCTGGTTTACCGAACGCATTTCCCAGGTAGCGCTACCCCAGCTACCCTTGATTTCACGCCGGGCGTAGGCGGTCATACTGCGGATCATAGACATTCCCGTTTTTAAAGGAGAGATGGGGGGATTATAGCTTTCGGGGGCTTCTCAGGATAGGAATAAGCGTCCTTTATCCGTATAATGCGCAGCCACATTCGTTTCAAGCCGGAGAATCCATCATGCGTCCATCAGGTCGTAGCGCCAATCAGGTGCGTCCCGTCACCCTGACCCGTAACTATACAAAACACGCTGAAGGCTCTGTGCTGGTTGAGTTTGGTGACACCAAAGTGCTTTGCACCGCGTCCATCGAAGAGGGCGTTCCGCGCTTTCTGAAAGGTCAGGGCCAGGGCTGGATCACCGCCGAGTACGGCATGCTGCCGCGCGCGACCCATACCCGTAACGCCCGTGAAGCGGCAAAGGGTAAGCAGGGTGGACGTACCATGGAAATCCAGCGCCTGATCGCACGTGCGCTGCGCGCCGCCGTTGACCTGAAAATCCTCGGTGAATTCACTATTACCCTGGACTGCGACGTGATTCAGGCAGATGGCGGCACGCGTACCGCGTCCATTACCGGTGCCTGTGTGGCGCTGGCCGATGCCCTGAACAAGCTGGTTGCAGCCGGTAAGCTGAAAACCAACCCTATGAAAGGGATGGTCGCGGCGGTTTCCGTGGGGATCGTTAATGGTGAAGCGCTTTGCGATCTGGAATATGTTGAAGATTCTGCCGCCGAGACCGACATGAACGTGGTGATGACCGAAGATGGTCGCATCATTGAGGTGCAGGGGACGGCGGAAGGTGAGCCGTTCACCCATGAAGAACTTCTCTCCCTGCTGGCGTTGGCCCGAGGGGGAATCGAATCCATTGTAACGACGCAAAAAGCGGCGTTAGAAAATTGATTTTAAAGGCGACCAATGAGTCGCCTTTTTTTTGCCTGTAAGACAGAAAAAACCAAAGGAGCGAATCCATGAAATCGTATCAGCGCCAGTTTATTGAGTTTGCGATTAATAAACAGGTCCTTAAGTTTGGCGAATTTACGCTGAAGTCCGGGCGTAAGAGCCCGTATTTCTTCAACGCCGGGCTGTTTAATACCGGGCGCGATCTGGCACTGTTAGGCCGCTTCTATGCCGAAGCGCTGGTGGATTCCGGGATTGATTTCGACCTGCTGTTTGGCCCTGCGTACAAGGGCATTCCGATTGCAACCACCACGGCGGTGGCGCTGGCGGAGCACCATGACCGTGATGTGCCGTACTGCTTTAACCGCAAAGAGGCCAAAACCCACGGTGAAGGCGGTAATCTTGTGGGCAGCGCGCTGCAGGGCCGCGTGATGCTGGTCGACGACGTGATTACCGCAGGCACCGCGATCCGTGAATCTATGGAGATTATCCAGGCCAACGGTGCGACGCTGGCTGGCGTGCTGATTTCTCTTGATCGTCAGGAGCGTGGTCGCGGCGATATCTCTGCTATCCAGGAAGTAGAGCGTGATTACAGCTGCAAAGTGATCTCTATCATCACTCTGAAAGACCTGATTGCGTATCTGGAAGAGAAGCCAGAGATGGCGGATCACCTGGCGGCGGTGCGGGCGTATCGCGAAGAGTTTGGCGTGTAATTAAATTGCCCGGCGGCGCTACGCTTACCGGGCCTGCGGTGCTACTGCAGCTGCGCTGCCACTAACGGCCAGCGGGCGTCAAAATCGTCCGTTGGTCGGTATTTGAATTCGCTGCGCACAAAGCGGGAGAGCATGCCTTCACAAAACGCCAGAATCTGGCTTGCCAGCAATGTCTCATCCGTATTGTATCCTTCGCCTTCACGCATTTTCTTCTCGCGCAGCACCTGGCGCAGCTGCGCTTCAATACGCTCAAAAAGCTGATTGATGCGGCCCTGCAGCCTGTCCTGCTCAAACATCAGCGCGTGGCCGGTCAGGATACGGGTTAAACCCGGATTGCGCTCCCCAAAGCCCAGAATTAACAGCACAATCAGACGAAGACGCGCGGTGGTATCTTTTTCATCTTTCAGAATCAGGTTAATGCGCGTGATCAGACTGTCTTCAATAAACTCGATCAGGCTGTCGAACATTTTTGTTTTGCTGGGGAAATGACGATACAGCGCCGCCTCAGACACGCCCACAGAGGCGGCCAGTTTGGCGGTGGTGATGCGTTGACTGCCATCGCTGGATTCAAGCATCAGAGCCAGAGATTGAAGTATTTCTTCGCGACGATTCCTTTTCGCGGTTTGTTTTTCTGCCATGTTACAAAATACCCCTGAAAATAAGCACTTGCCAGGCTGGCATCCACACAGCGACCGCAAACTGACGTTTGCGGTTTGTTATTGCGTTATGGCGCTGCGAGATACGTGTGTCGGGCGGTTATTTGCGCCCGGAATGGCCGAAGCCGCCTTCGCCACGGTCGGTGGCATCAAAATCTGCCACCAGGTTAAATTCTGCCTGTACCACCGGTACAAAAACCATCTGCGCGATACGCTCGCCCGGTTCAATGGTGAAGCTGTCCTGACCACGATTCCAGACGGACACCATCAGCTGACCCTGGTAGTCGGAGTCGATCAGGCCGACCAGGTTACCCAGCACTACGCCGTGCTTATGGCCCAGACCCGAGCGCGGCAGGATCACTGCCGCCAGAGACGGGTCTGCAATGTGGATCGCCAGGCCAGTCGGGATCAGGGTAGTGGCACCGGGAGCCAGTTCTACGGCGTCATCGAGACAGGCGCGCAGGTCAAGTCCGGCAGAGCCGGAGGTGGCATAGGTTGGCAGCGGGAATTGCTCGCCAACACGCGGGTCCAGAATCTTAACGTCGATTTTTTTCATCATAACGGGTAACGATCTCGTCCAGTAATTGTTGGCCCAGGAGTTCCTTGCGCTCAAGCGGTAAGATTTTATCTCCATCCTGCCAGAAAAGGTGCAGTGCGTTGCTGTCGCTATTAAATCCTTGCGTGGCCAGCGATACGTCGTTCGCGCAAATTAAATCGAGGTTTTTGCGGGTACGTTTTTGCCGGGCATATTCTTCCACATTATTCGTTTCTGCGGCAAATCCAACAACGTAAGGACGATGGCTTTTTAATGCGGCGACACCGGCAACAATGTCCGGGTTTTTCACCATTTTCAGTGTTAATTCATCGCCTTGCTTTTTGATTTTAGACTCGGCGATGGTCTCGGCGCGATAGTCTGCCACGGCCGCACAGCCGATAAAAATCTGCTGGCGTTGCGCATGAGCCTGCACGGCGGCTTCCATCTCCAGCGCGGTGGTAACATTAATACGCTGTACAAGAGGTGGCGTAGGTAACGAGACCGGGCCGCTGACCAGCGTGACGTTAGCACCGCGTTTTGCCGCTGCGGCAGCAATCGCAAAGCCCATTTTACCGGAGCTGTGGTTGGTGATGTAACGCACCGGGTCCAGCGGCTCGCGCGTCGGGCCCGCGGTAATCATGATGTTGAGATGTTGCAGGTCGTTGACAGGTGAAAAATGGGCGGCGGCCATATCCACAATCGTCAGCGGGTCGAGCATACGCCCCGGGCCAACGTCGCCGCAGGCCTGGCTGCCGCTGTCCGGGCCCCAGACAAGCAGGCCGCGCGAAGCCAGCGTCTCCAGATTATGCTGGGTGGCGGCATTGCGGTACATCTGCTGGTTCATGGCGGGCACAACGGCGACGGGCGCAGGCGTCGCGAGGCAAATGGTCGAAACCAGATCGTTCGCCATACCGGCCGCCACGCGGGCAATTAAATCTGCCGTGGCAGGGGCAAGAATCACCAGATCGGCCCATTTCCCAAGCTCAATATGCCCCATCGCGGCTTCAGCGGCCGGATCGAGCAGGCTGTCAGATACCGGGTATCCTGAAACCGCCTGCAGGCTCAGAGGGGTGATAAAGGCTTTACCGCCTTCGGTTATCGCGACCCGCACGTCCGCCCCGCGCTCGCGCAGACGACGCACCAGCTCCGGCGCTTTATAAGCAGCAATGCCGCCGCTCACGCCAAGAACGATTTTTTTACCGGCCAGGCTCATCATGATTCTTTCCTGTTGGGTTTCACCAGAGAGCGGGCATTTTACCACAATCCCAAATAGGGGGTGATGAAGTCCTTTATGCACTTTGCGAGGCGCTACGCAAGAACGGAACCTCAGCGTCGAGCCCCGGATTTGCCTGTGGCAGCATAATGGCAAACAGAAGGAGGCCGGGCATGGAAGAGACTGAACTGCTGCTACCGCGCGAAAAAATGCTGCGTCATGGCGTCGCGTTATTAAAAGACGAGGAGCTGCTGGCGCTCTTTTTACGTACAGGTACGAAGGGAAAAACGGTATTTACGCTGGCGAAAAATCTGATAGACCATTTTGGTTCACTACATGGTTTGCTGACAGCCGAACTGGAGGCATTTACGCACGTAGAAGGCATTGGCGTCGCGAAGTATGCCCAGTTACGGGGTATTGCTGAACTTGCCCGGCGATTTTATAACGTACAGATGGAGGAGCAAGATCCGATCCTTACCCCTGACATGACCCGCGAATTTTTGCAAAGCCAGCTGTCCGGTCTGGAGCGGGAGATCTTTATGGTGATCTTTCTCGACAACAGGAACCGGGTACTGAAGCACAGCCGCCTGTTTTCGGGTACACTGAGCCACGTTGAGGTACATCCGCGTGAAATTGTGCGTGAAGCGATAAAAGTGAATGCAGCGGGGGTGATCCTCGCGCATAATCACCCCTCTGGCTGTGCAGAACCGAGCAGAGCTGACAAAGAAATCACCGAACGCATTATCAAATGCTGTCAATTCATGGACATTCGTGTTCTGGACCATCTGATAATTGGCCGCGGAGAGTACATTTCTTTTGCAGAACATGGCTGGATTTAGGCTATTTCTCGCGATCCATCGGGATCTTTGTCTGTTCGGGACTTGAGCACACCGCCGAGTCAGCGTATACTACGCCACCTTTGAGAATCTCGGGTTTGGCATTTGGGCCTGGCAATCGAGAGTTCACTTAGAACTACGCGATGACCGGGCTGTAAAGCCTGACGAGGCGCCGATACCCCATACGAAGCTCGAGCTAATTTGATTTTTGGAGAATAGACATGTCCCGAGTCTGCCAAGTTACTGGCAAGCGTCCGGTGACCGGTAACAACCGTTCCCACGCACTGAACGCGACTAAACGCCGTTTCCTGCCGAACCTGCACTCTCACCGTTTCTGGGTTGAGAGCGAGAAGCGTTTTGTCACCCTGCGTGTATCTGCTAAAGGTATGCGTGTAATCGATAAGAAAGGCATCGATACAGTTCTGTCTGAACTGCGTGCCCGTGGCGAAAAGTACTAAGTACTTAAAGAGGAAATAAATCATGGCTAAAGGTATTCGCGAGAAAATCAAGCTGGTTTCTTCTGCTGGTACAGGTCACTTCTACACCACCACGAAGAACAAACGTACTAAGCCGGAAAAACTGGAACTGAAAAAATTCGATCCAGTTGTACGCCAGCACGTACTGTACAAAGAAGCTAAAATCAAATAATTTTAGCCTCCTTGTATTGAAAAACCCCGCAACTGCGGGGTTTTTTGCATTCTGCATCTCAACGGAGGAACCATGCCTGAATTACCTGAGGTAGAGACCAGCCGTCGCGGCATTGAGCCCCATCTGGTCGGCGCGACTATTCTTCATGCCGTCGTTCGCAATGGACGACTGCGCTGGCCGGTGTCCGATGAGATCCACGCGTTAAGCGACAAACCCGTCCTTAGCGTGCAGCGCCGCGCGAAATACCTGCTGCTGGAGCTGCCTGACGGCTGGATCATTATCCATCTTGGGATGTCCGGGAGCCTGCGCATCCTGACCGAAGAACTGCCTGCGGAAAAACACGATCACGTTGACCTGGTAATGAGCAACGGCAAAGTGCTCCGCTACACCGATCCGCGGCGCTTTGGCGCGTGGCTGTGGACGAAGGAGCTGGAAGGACACAACGTGCTGGCGCATCTGGGCCCTGAGCCGCTTTCAGACGCGTTTAATGCGGACTACCTGAAAGAGAAGTGCGCGAAGAAAAAGACCCCGATCAAGCCCTGGCTGATGGATAACAAGCTGGTGGTCGGCGTGGGGAATATTTACGCCAGTGAATCGCTGTTCGCGGCCGGGATCCATCCCGATCGGCTGGCCTCGTCGCTGTCCGCGCAGGAGTGTGAGCTTTTGGTTCGGGTCATTAAAGCAGTGCTGCTGCGCTCGATTGAGCAAGGCGGGACCACCCTGAAGGATTTTCTGCAAAGCGACGGTAAACCAGGCTATTTTGCCCAGGAGCTGCAGGTGTATGGCCGTAAGGGCGAACCGTGCAGGGCATGCGGGACGCCGATTATTGCCACGAAGCACGCCCAGCGCGCCACGTTCTACTGCCGCCAGTGTCAGAAATAGAACTACTTTAGCTTTTCCATCAGCGCCTGGTGGACGTTATCCGGCAGGAAATGGGTAACGTCCCCGTGATGGCGCGCCACCTCTTTCACCAGCGTGGACGAGATAAACGACCACTCTTTTGACGGCATCAGGAATACGCTTTCCAGCTCCGGCATCAGGTGGCGGTTCATGTGCGCCAGCTGCATCTCATACTCGAAGTCTGCCACCGCGCGCAGGCCACGAATCAGAATATTGGCCTGCTGGGCGCGGGCGAAGTTCGCCATCAGATCGCTGAATCCGACAACTTCAACATTCGGCAGGTGCGAAATGGCGTCGGTGGCAAGTTGCACGCGCTCGTTGAGATCAAACATCGGCTTTTTGCTGGGGCTGGCGGCAATCGCCAGGATCACCTTGTCGAACATGCACGCTGCACGGGTAATGATGTCAAGATGACCGTTAGTGATCGGATCGAAGGTACCCGGATAAATCGCTTTTGTGCTCATGGCTCACGTTTTCTCTGAGTAGCCGCGGCAGAGCGCCCACAGCTCGGTGTATTTGTTGAAAGTATACTGGGCATTCACTACCGCCAGTAACCAGCCCTGCTTACCATCCAGCACGCCGCCGCGCAGCAGCAGCGTTTTCAGAAACGCGCCCAGCGTGTGGGTGAAGATTCCTGTCAGCGAGGCCTTCTTGCCGCGCTGGTGGCGTTCCTGCGCCCATGCGGTGGCATAGTTGAGCTGCTTTTGCTGGAAGCTGGCGAAATCACGGCAGGTCAGATGCAGCAAATCGCCCGTCAGGGGGATGACCTGGGCGCCGTCGCAGGCCAGTGACTCATGGACAAGATTGTCGTTGTACTGAAAGCGCCCGCGCTCGTAGAGGCGCATTACGCGATCCGGATACCAGCCGCTGTGGCGCATGAAGCGGCCAAGGAAGTAGTTGCGACGCGCGATGCTGTATACGGCGCCAGGCTGGGGTGAGGAAAGCACCGCCTGAATGGCCTGCTGGAGTTCCGTGGTGACGCGCTCGTCGGTGTCGATCATCAGCACATAATCGCCCGTGGCGTGACCCTGCGCGCGCTGGCGCTGAATGCCGTAGCCCTGCCAGTCGGTATCGGTAAAGACTTTTGCGCCCGCAGCCCGGGCGATGTCCACCGTGTTGTCCGTGCTTCCGGAGTCGAGGATAACAATTTCGTCAGCCCAGGCGACGGAGGCCAGGCAGTCCGGAAGCAGGTCGGCGGCGTTTTTGGCGATCATGACGACCGACAGACGCGTAGACATTAGTGGCTCCGCTGAGGCAGATAAGGTTGCAGAAGCTGCAGCAGACGGGTGAGTGCGCCCTGGTTCTGGTGCAGCACTTCGACGGCGTGGCGACCGTACCACAGGCGGTAATCTTCATCCGTCAGAAGGGTCGATACTTCTTTGACGACCGAGTCCGCATCGGTCACGGTAATTAAACCATCGGCTTGCTGCAATTTAGCGCAGATATCTTTGAAGTTAAACGTGTGTGGACCCATCAGCACAGGAATGGCGTGGGCTGCCGGCTCGAGCGGGTTATGGCCTCCGCGCTCCACCAGGCTGCCGCCAACAAAGGCGAGGTCAGCAATGCCGTAGAGCAGCATCAGTTCGCCCATCGTATCGCCAATCACCACCTGGGTACTGCCGGAAGGGATCTCTCCGCTGCTGCGCAGGGTGAAGCTGAAGCCGCCTTTCTGCACCATTTCGCGGGCATCTTTAAAACGTTCGGGGTGACGAGGCACCAGAATCAGCAGTAGGTCCGGGAAGGTTTCCAGCAGCTTACGGTGCGCCTGCAGGATAATCGCCTCTTCGCCCTCATGAGTACTGGTCGCTATCCAGACCTGGCGACGCGGAGCCCACTGGCGGCGCAGCGTGATGGCTCGGGCGGCCAGTTCAGGGGTAACGGAAATATCGAATTTCAGGCTGCCGGTCACGGCAAGCTGGTTGCGCTTCAGGCCCAGAGAGATAAAGCGTGCCGCGTCTTCTTCGTTCTGCGCGGCAATCAGCGTGATTTTGCTCAGCAGGCGGCGCATAAATTTGCCCAGCTTGCCGTAGCCTTTCGCCGAGCGCTCTGAAAGGCGCGCGTTGGCAATCACCAGCGGAATTTTACGGGCATGCAGAGCGGAAATCATGTTCGGCCACAGCTCGGTTTCCATCACGATCACCAGCTTCGGGCGAACGGTATTCAGGAAACGATTCATGGCGCAGGGCAGATCGTAAGGGAGGTAGACGTGATGAACGTCTTTGCCAAACGCGGATAACGCGCGCTCTGAGCCGGTTGGCGTCATGGTGGTGACGGTAATCGGCAGAGACGGGTAGCGGTGGCGCAGAGCGCGAACCAGCGGGATCGCCGCCAGCGTTTCACCGACAGAAACGGAATGCAGCAAAATACCGTCCGGGGCGACTTTATTGCGGCAAAAGCCATAGCGTTCAGCCCAGCGTTTACGATACGCAGGCGCTTTACGGCTACGAAGCAACAGTCTCAGCCACACCAGTGGCTGAATGATATAGAGCAGGGCGGTATACAACAATTCCAAGCGATTATCCGTCTTTTTAGTTTCGGCGGGCAAATTCTAAGCATTTAAGCCAGGTAAAGCTATCTCTTATGCCAGATACCGTTTTAAACGGAAGTAGCGTCGGCCCAGGCGCCAGCGCAAACGCGGGCTTTTGGCACTTTTCCAGATAAGCTTCCAGATCCCGGTGTCGAAGAACTCTTTGATAATCATTGTTTTCTTTGTCTCATCCTTCATGTTGTCGAAGGTATGAATGATCCCCAGCCCCTCTTTGGCGATTTGCCAGTGGCAGGCGGGGATATTTTTCACTTTATCCGGGTAACGCTGGTTAATGGCATCAAGCATCTGCAGGATTTTCATGTAGTGGCGCGCGGAGCGGATCAGCGTGTCGTCATTATCCGGCGTATGCGATACCGAGGCAGAGTGAATGTAGTAGTCATAAAAGCGTTCACTGGTGTACTGAACGCGCTCTGCGGCAAGCAGCACCTCGGTGGTCCACGGGATATCCTGATGGCGCAGCCCGGGTTCGAAATGGAAACTGTGTTTACGAATAAAATCGTGGCGATAGATATTAAGCCAGGTCACGTGCAGGAACTTACGTGAATCCAGCGCCATCTTTAACCATGCCGGGCCCGTCATAACATCCGTTGAGGCGAGTTTATCCTCGGGGAAGATAGGTCGAGACGGTTTCTTATCATTTTCCCAGACGTAGTTGCCGTTGCAGGTGGCGACATCCAGATCCTGCGTGACGGCCATATCCAGCAGACGCTGGTACATGCCAGGTTTGAAGACGTCATCAATATCCGGGAAAGAGAGATACTGACCGGTTGCAACGGCCAGGCCGGTATTTCGCGCAATGGAAACGCCCTGGTTTTGCTGTTCAATCACCTGCATCTGCGGCAGTTTTTCACGCCAGCTTTCGACGATCTGCATCGAGCGGTCAGTTGAGCCATCATTGACAATAATGACTTCCATGCTGTCGATGCGTTGATTCACAAGGCAGGTAAAGAACTGATCCAGAAAAGCTTCGCCGTTATAAACGGCAACCACCACGCTTAACAATGGCGCTGAATTTTGCATAAGAAACCTGATTATTTTTGATTGTCGACCAAAGCAATGTACTGCTGGCAAATGGCATTGATACCGAACGACGCAATCGTTGCATCGCCAACGACCGGCGGGGCGGTATAAATATCTACCAGGGTTTTTGCCAGTGACGCGTCATTTAGCTCTGCCAGCCCGCGCGCTAAGGCGCCGGTGAGGATTTCTGCGGGGCCACCCGGACAATTGGTACTGACCGGTGGCGTCTGGCAGATAATGGATTCCACCAGCACATTACCAAAACCTTCGCAGTCAGAACTTAACACTAAGAGGCGTGCCCCTTTAATCCAGGGGTAGGGATTGGAGTCGAAGGGACGGAAAACCGTCTTGTCTTCAATACCCAGGTCGCGGGCAAGATGTTTGAGCTTTTGAATTTTGGCTTCGGAACCATTGCCCATCATGACAAGCGTAGTGTCGAGCTGGCTCTGTGCGAACGCGCGTAAAAGACGGTCGTGGCGTTTGTGTTCATGGAAGCGGCCGACATGGATGATGTAATCCTTCCCTTGCATCTCGAAGGGGGCATCCGCCAGACGCTGAATTTCAGGGATATCAAAAGGATTGTGGATAACCGCTTTACGCCGGAGTTTCAGAGCCAGGGTCTCGGAAAGGTCTTTCAGCACGGCGCCTGAGACGGCGACAACGTTTCGGTTTTCGTAGGTATGACGAATTTTAAGATGCTTAAACCAGCGCGAAAGCCCGCTGCGATGGCGAAGATAGGAGAAAGAGAACATGCCATGCACGCAGAACCAGACTTTTTCACGCTCCAGCGCGCGGCAGTGCGCCACAATGCGGTCAGTTTTGTGCAGATGAGAGAACACAACGTCAAATTTTCCGCTGCGCTCAGCCCGCTCAATTGCCTGATCCAGCAGGCGGGCTCGGCGTGGGATCTCCGTCAGCTTGCGCCACGGTTTTTTGCAGGTATCCTGGACCACCTGATAATCAATGCCTTCCGGGATGGCGTAATCACACACTTTCCGCAGAGAGAAAAGGGAGACCTGATGCCCCATTTCCGTTAATCCGCTGGAAAGTGTAAGAACTGTTTTTTCAGCTCCCCCACCGGGTAAACCATCAATAATCATTAGGATGCGCATTTTTAATCCAGTAATTTTTGATAAAGCGAAATAAGCTGACTTGACAGTTTTTCGGGGGTGGCGTCTTTTACCCGTTCACGTGCCGCTTGCCCCATCGTGTTATTTTTCCCCAGAGAAGGAGTGGCTGTAATTGCCTCCTTCAATGTGTTGATATCCAGGGCGTCACAATAAAATCCGTTCTGGCCTTGCTGAATAAATTCAGCGCCTCCGCAACTCTCTGAAGTAATGACGGGCAAGCCGCAGGCCATCGCTTCAAGAATGACGTTTGGAAAGGGATCATACAGCGTTGGCAACAGTAAACCATCGGATAGCTGATAAAAAGGCAGCGTTTCTTTCTGCATCCCCAGGAAACGGATTTGCCCTTCGCAGCCCAATGAACGGGCGAGGTCACGATAACGATGTTCTGCTTTATCCTGTCCAACCACAATCAGCCAGGCTGAAGTTCCTGCGATAGCGCGTATGGCGCTGGCCAATCCTTTTCGTTCAAATCCCGATCCTACAAAACAGAACACCACGGCATCGGCTAGCAAACCAAATTGCTGACGCAGCGCGGCACGCTGTGCTTCCTGGGCCGGAACGAAGCGGCTGGAATCAATTGAATTATAAATCACATGTATCTTTTTTGCGTCAATATCAAAGTCTTCGACGATTTCGCGTTTGATCATCTCCGCATTACAGATAACCGCTTTCAACTCTGGCGCCTGGTACATTTCACGCTCGGCGTGCATCACGTAGCGGTGATAGCGGTCGACCATCAGCATTTTCGCGCGCCAGGCGGGCAGGATGCGCGCACGCTGTAGCAGCCAGCGGCGATGGACGCCATCGCCAGCGCGGTAGATATCACAGCCCGGAATCCGCTCGTGGCTTTGCACAATATCAAACTGCTGTTGCTGCCACAGCGCGCGGGCAGCATGGGCAAACCCGCGTTCGCGGCTAATTCGGCCCCATTTGCGCGGGTCGCAAATATGGATATGCCAGTCGTCCTGTCTCTCGCCCTGCCATTCACGCGTAATGACGTTGAGTTCAAGATTCTGATTGCTCAGCGCGGTGAGCGCACGTGAAACGAAGCGCTCCGCTCCGCCATCAGGGCGATACTTTTGGCGAACAATCGCCAGACGATGATGTTTCATGACAGATATCTCCTTGCTGCGGAGACGACAGCATCAACAGGAATGGCGTCGAGATAGCGTTCTTTCGTTTTGGTATCAATAGCGTCGGGATCGGGAAGGGGACCGTAGTCGCCAGCCCAGATGACTTCACCGTTGACTTGCCATGGAGACCAAAACGTCAGTTTGGAAGGGCCAAACAGCGCCACGCAGGGCGTCTGCAGCGCGGCGGCCATGTGCATCGGAACGGAGTCAACGCCAATAAAAAGACACGCGTGGTCGATGAGTGAGGCCAGCTGGCGCAACGTTAGCTGTCCCGCCAGCGAGACGACCCCCGTTTTCGGTGAGGCGGCGAGTATGCGATCTATCATCGCCAGCTCTTTTTTATCCGGCCCGGCCGTGAGTACAACGGTATGCCCATCCTGCTGCAGTGCGGTGATGGTTTGCGCCATTTTGCTTTCATCCCAGCATTTGAAGAACCAGCGTGATGTCGGCTGAATGACGATGTAGTTATCGTCCACTCCTTTTTGCACCAGCTGCTGGCGGGCGTGGTGCCAGTCTTCTGCGCTGTAGGCCATGGTAACAGCTGGCTCAGGCGCGACCTGTAATGGTGACAGAATGGAGAGATTTTGTTCGACAGTGTGCAGGGATTTGTGATTTGCAACAGAGACTAAATCGCTATGACAAAAACGCCAGAATGGATTGTTGCGTTTGTTAAAGGCGAATCCGAGGCGAACTGGCGCACCAGTGAAACGGGTGACGATAGCGCTACGCCACTGATCGGCAAGATTTATCACCAGATGATAATGTTGCTTTCGTAACGCGCAGAGTAACTGCCACTCCTTTTGAAGGTGCTTTAGCGTGCCCAGCTGCTTCCATTTACGATCGATTCCATAAATAGTGCCAATCGTCGGGTGCGCGGCGAGCATATCGCGCGTTTCTTCATACAACAGCACGTCAATTTGCGCTTGTGGCCATTTTTGACGTAATGAATCAATGACGGGGGTGGTCAATAACATATCGCCATGATGGCGGAGTTTGATCAGTAGAATGCGCAAATCAGGCGTGTCAGGTAAGTTATTCATCATCATCTTATCGGCGTTGTACTGTTGGCAATTCTAATAGACCTGGTAGCGACTTGCACTCTTTCTCCATAATCTCAGGAATTTCCCAGGAAGGGTTTACTCAGGCTTTGGAGAGTGCGTAACATAGCGCTAACTTCCCTGTCATGCGGACTCATTATGAAAAAACCAGCGTTTATCATCACGATTGATACTGAGGGCGATAATCTCTGGGAGAATCACCGCGTCATTAAAACGGAAAATGCGCGCTATCTGGCCCGGTTCCAGGCCCTTTGTGAGCGTTTTGGTTTTAAGCCCGTATGGCTGACAAACTATGAGATGGCAATCGAGCCCGTTTTCATTGAATTCGCCAGGGACGCGATCGCTCGCGGTCAGGGGGAGGTGGGAATGCACCTTCACGCATGGAATAGCCCACCTGAGCACGATCTCACGGGAGATGACTGGCGCTGGCAACCGTATCTGATTGAATTTTCAGACGAGGTGATGCGTGAGAAAGTGCTGTTCATGACCCGTCTGCTGGAAGAGACATTCCAGACCAAAATGCTGAGCCACCGCGCCGGGCGTTGGGCATTTGATAGCCGCTATGCAAAATTGCTCGTTGAACTGGGCTACCAGGTTGACTGCTCCGTGACGCCACGCGTGAACTGGCGCAATGCGAAAGGTGCTCCGCAGGGCAATGGCGGAACGGATTATCAGCATTTCCCCGACCACGCCTATTTTATGGATTTAGATACTATTTCCCGGGCGGGAAATAGTCCCTTACTCGAAGTGCCGATGAGCATTCAGTATAAACATCCGGCCTGGTTGAACACGATCAAACAGGGATACGATCGGCTGCGCGGTAAATATCGCTCGCCTTCCGTGAACTGGCTACGACCGACCGGTGGCAATGCGTCGCAGATGATTCAGGTCGCGCAGAAATGCCTGTCGCAGGGACAGGATTATGTGGAGTTTATGCTTCACTCGTCTGAATTTATGCCAGGCGGAAGTCCGACCTTTAAAGATGAGGCGGCGATTGAAGGGTTATATCAGGATTTAGAAGCGCTTTTTAGCTGGCTATCCGATAAGACGGTGGGGATGACGCTGGCGGAGTTTTATCAATACAAGAAAAAATAATGCCCGGCTGGCGGGCATTATCTCTTAGTGATGTTGTCTGGTTTGCGAGAAGGGAGTACTCAATGCAAACAGAGTAACAAAGAATATTAGGGCTTCTGAGCTCAATAAAATGACGTCCGTCAGGCCATAGAGTAATAAAAGAAGCATCGTTGTCAGCAGCAGGCCATTTCGGTTTTTAAGCGCGTAAGCGATCATCGAAACGAAGAAAAAGAGTAATATCGCCAGACCCGGAAGCCCCTGCAGAGAGTATTTTTCGATAAATTCATTATGTAAATGTACCCTGATAAACTCGAGCGCGGCCGCGAGATGCGGATGCCCATGCTGCACATACTGCTGTGTCCATACCTCACGGTCTTCGACTGACTGCCCCAGCGGGTGCGCAAGTCCGTTCTGAATACCAATTGTCCACATGGAAAAACGCGCTCCGAGCGACGTCGCGTCATGCCCCTGCTGGTAGCTTTCCAGTTCCATCTGCGTTTGAACTATCTTTGGCGAGATCAATGGCTTGTAGCTAACGATAATAATGCCCGCCACAATACATAAAAAAATCAGCGTTGATTTCAGATGTATTCTTCTGAAGTGGTAGAGCGTGAGTACAATCGCAAGGAGCAAATATAATCCCATTGCAGCACGCGTCCCCGTTAAAAGAATAACGAAGTAAGATATTAAGATGGTAAGACCCGAGACTATATACAGTTTTCTGTTTTTTTGAAGATAAAGGCTGTATACCAGCGCCAGTGACAGTACGGAGTAAACATAGGCAGACACGGTGGCGCGATTGATGGCCATCTCTATACGTGCCATACCCTGCGTCGCCTGCCATAAGCCATATCCCGTGGCGAGGACAAACCCTGTACTTGCCGCGTACAGGAAGTACTTCTGGAAAGCGCTTTTATCGACGTAAGTTTTAAACCGGTCAAGATAGAAAACGAGAATGCTCGCTAATATCAGTTTTTTACTGGCACCCAGATAATCGCTGTAAGCGTTTAAACCTTCGCTATGATATTCGTACACCATATACCAGACAAGATTGAGTAGCCCAATCAGCAATATGGGGAGCGCGATTGAAAAGGGGCGCAGGGTGATTTTTTTATATTCGCAAGCTAAGCCGATAATGCTGGCATAAACCGCAATATAGAAAAATTCGCGTTGTTTACCTGAGCTCAGCAGCGCCAGTGCAAACGAAATGAGGCTCAAAATCAGCGTCAGCTGATAGAGCCGCAGTTTTACTTTTTCCATAATGTCTCAATGACCCTTTTTTTGTAGCTGAAACGTACATCTCTGGAGAAGAAAAAAGAGAAAGAATAAAGTGCATTCACCCGCAGCTTAACCAGTTTGAGCTGCAGGTCGGTCAGATATTGTCGGTGATTACTGTAAATATCAAACCAGTGGCAATTAATAAGATGCTTAAATGATTGCGGGAATGTAGTTTCCATCTGTAGCGTACATTCAATCAGCGTGGCGATTTTGCTGGCGTCAAGACGGCTCGACAAACTGTCGCTGCGTTTGATGTAATAGTAGTGTCCCTGACGCTGAAAGAAGATTTTACGCGATTGCATCAGCATACCGGGAAATACCGCGAAATCTTCATAGCAGACCATAGACGGGATTGGGTTGCTTGCATACAGCTTGCGGTGGATGAATTGCCCGATGAGATGCGCCTGAAAATCTTTGTGCTGCAGGAAACGCTTTATTGCATCATTTTGCGATAATGAGACGGGCGTGAATCCCTGCCAGGCGGAGGTGATTTTCCGCATATCGCGTATTTCCAGCAGGCGCGTCAGCAACATATCAGGACGCTCTGCTTTCAGGAAGGCGACGGCATCCCGGATGCTAACCGGCTTTAACAGATCGTCGCTATCAAGCATCGTGATGTAATCGCCTGACGCCAGCGAGACTGCGCTGTTTCGAACATGCCCTACGTTACGGTACTCAACGTATTGGCATTGCGCATGCGGAAGCTTTGGCAACCACGCCTCAATAATATCCTGTGTGGAATCGTTGGAACTGTCATTAATGATAATAACTTCTACATCATCGCCTGCATTCTCAATCGCGTTTTGCAGACTTTCCAGTGTGGCGTGAAGCGTGTTTTCGGCATTATGTGCGGCAATAATGATGCTGAGAAAAGCCATAGTAATTAGTTTCCCTGAGCATCAAAGGCAGATTTTGCTGTTGGTAGACCGCAAATGAAATGTTTGAGTTCGTCCAGCGATTCATCTGTTACCGCGAAGAGTTCTTCCCGGCCTTGCGAGAAATAATAACGAGTTTCAAAAACATACGAGCAAATATTGTCATCGTTGCCAATCAGCAACACGTTGCCAAGCGGGCGCTGCTCGTAGTGACAGCACGGACCGAACAGTAAGACGACCGGCACGCCAACCGCATCGGCGATGTAGACATTCCCCGAGTCGGAGGCGATATAACAATCCATTTTAGAAATTGCCCACGGCAGCTCTTCAAGCGAGATCTTGCCAATCAGATTAATAAAGTTGGGCAGTTCACCGTAAGCGCGGGTGATGTCATCCATCCAGGACTGTTCATTCGGGGCGCCAAAGACATAAAACTCGCAGGGCAGGTCGGCGAGACGATCGGCAATTTGCTTCCAGATGACAGGCGGAACGGTTTTGGCTTTATTCCCGGCGGCGATACTGATGCCAATGCGGACCGCGCCGGGTTTATCAAGGATCGCCGGATAAGTCGCGGGTTTAAACAGTGGCTTTGTGGCGTGCTTTGGAGAGTCTTGCCAGGTCAGAGCGCGGTCGGCCAGCTTAAGATAGTTAGTGACTGTTAACGTTTTTCTACCGTGGTCAACCGTACCATCGGCCGTTGAATAGAAAATCCCGTGATACCACCTGCGCGTGTAAGTGCTTAAGAATTGCTTATTTTTGGCGTTACAAACGGAGGCGAAAAAGAGGTTCACGCTGTTAGGCTGCAGAAGGTAGACGTTGTCATAGCGGTTCATGATCCTGCAGGCGAAACAGAGCTTACGCCACAGGTTACGCTTATGCTGCTCAATAAAATAAATCTCTTCGACCGTCTCGTCATGCTTCGCCAGCGCACCCACGCTGCGGCTGATGAGCACGTCGCTTTTTTGCAGCCAGGCCAGAAGAGGCGTTGCATTAACAAAATCACCGATTTTGGCTGTCTGAATGACCAGGTTTTTCCCTGTCTCTTTGCGCAACAGCTTCCGGATAAGCTTCACCGGAAAGAGTAAAATCAGCAGAAATACGTAACTCATGGGTTAAATATCCCTGTTGGAAAGCCAACGGCTGCCCTGTAAAAATGAAAAAATCGCATCTGCGCTGATATCCTTCGTTTGCTGAGTCGGGCTGACCATCTGATGCTGGTTTTTGCCATAGCCCCCGATCAGGCCGGGATCGGTCGGGCCAAAAAGGGTGATATTTGGGCGATCCAGCGCCGCGGTTAAATGGCTTAAACCCGTATCCACGGAAACAACGGCGTTAGCGCCTGCCAGCTCTGCGGCAACCTGCGCCAGCGTGAGTTTGGGTAACACCTCGACGTGGGAAAAGCCTGCTGCCAGACGCGCCGCACGCTGCCGCTCATGCTCAGCGCCCCACGGGAGTTTAATATGGATGCCGGAGGGTTGCATTAGTTCAATCAGCCTTCGCCAGTGTGTTTCCGGCCAGTGCTTATCGTCGCGCGTTGTGGCATGCAGAAAGACAAGATAAGGCTGAGCACAGGGATCTGTATTGCGCAAAAAGTGCTGCGCAATGGCGTAGTCGCCCTGCGCTTCCGGTTTCGCATAGCCGAGGCTTTTCGCAAACAGCTCGCGGGTGCGTTCTACGGCGTGCTGCTGCTTTGCGATGTGGTGGCGGCGGTTATAGAACAGACTCGCCAGCGGTTCGCGGGCGGTGTGCCAGTCCATGCCGTGCTTTACGCCGTGCGCCAGACGCGTGACCAGCGCCGCGCTTTTCACCAGCCCCTGCGCGTCGATAATCGCGTCGTAACGCTGCGCCTGCACCGTTTCACGGAAGGCTTTACGCTCGGCTTTAATCGGCGCGGAGAACCACGCTTTGCGCCAGCGGCGAATCGCGACCGGGATCACGCGGTCAACCGCTTCATGCCAGGTGGGGATCTGCGCGAAGCCTTCTTCTACCACCCAGTCAAAACGGATGCCGGGAATGGCCCGCATGGCGTCCGTCAGCGACGGTAGCGTATGCAGCACATCGCCCATTGAGGAGGTTTTAACGATCAATACCCGCATCCGTTATCCTTCTTCGCTCAACAGCAGTTCGTTGAGCTCTTCGAGAACGCGCTGCGGCGTTATGTCGATCAGGCTCTGATGGTAACCTTCAGCGGCATCGCCTTTGCGTACCTTGTGGTAGCCGGTGATCAAACGGATTACGCGCGCTTTGTGCGACAGCGGCGGCGTGAAGTCCGGGCTGCTTGGGCCATACAGCGCAACCAGCGGACGCTCCAGCGCGGCGGCGACGTGCATCAGGCCAGAGTCATTGCTGACCACGGCCTTACAGGCGGCAATCAGGATAACGGCCTGCTCAAGCTGCGTTTCTCCAGCCAGGTTGCGGCACCAGGCCTGTTGCTCGGTGCTCAGCGTGGCAAGAATTTCGTTGCCCGCCTCGTGATCCTTCGCCGAGCCAAACAGCACAATCTGGTAGCCCTCGTCGATCAGCTGTTTCGCCAGTTCGGCGTAGTGGTAGTGCGGCCAGCGTTTAGCCGGGCCAAATTCTGCGCCGGGGCAGAAGCCAATCATTGGGCGTTCGGACGAAAGGCCAAACGCGTTGCAGGTGTGGGATTTCTCCCCCTCGTTCACCTGAAGCTGCGGCCACAGCAGCGGCTGCGGCAGATCTTTCGCGCTGCGCATCACCCCTTTGTCGTAGGCCAGCGCCACGTAGCGCTCCACCATCAGCGGCCAGGCCGCTTTATCCAGCACCCGCGCGTCGTTCAGCAGACCGTAGCGCATTTCGCCGCGCCAGCCGGTACGGTGCGGAATGCCCGCAAAGAAGGGCACAAGGGCGGATTTAAAGGAGTTTGGCAGCACGTACGCACGGTCATAGCGCTTCTCGCGGAGGCTATGACCGAGTTTGCGGCGTTCACCGATTTCCAGCGCCCCGTGGCCGAGCGGCATCGGGATCGCCTCGTTTACTTCCGGCATACGCGATAACAGCGGACGGCACCAGGCGGGTGCCATCACGTCGATTATCGCCTGGGGATAACGCGCCTTGAGCGTGCGATAGAGACTTTGCGACATCATCATGTCGCCCACCCATGACGGGCCGATCACCAGAATCTTCATACTTATGCGTCGCGGTTCAGCCAGGCCATATATTCCGTTACGCCTTCGGCAACGGTCTTGAACGGCTTGTCATAACCTGCTGCGCGCAGGTTGGTCAGGTCGGCCTGCGTGAACGCCTGGTAGCGGCCTTTCAGCTTATCCGGGAACGGAATGTACTCGATGCTGCCTTTCTTATGGTATGCCAGCGTCGCGTCTGCCACCGCCTGGAAGGATTCCGCGCGGCCCGTGCCCAGGTTGAAAATGCCGGAGACGCCGTTTTCCAGGAACCACAGGTTTACGGCTGCAACGTCGCCTACGTAGACGAAGTCACGCTTGAAGCCGTCGCTGCCTTCGAACAGTTTTGGACTTTCACCGTTATTCAGCTGGGTGTTCAGGTGGAACGCTACGCTCGCCATGCTGCCTTTGTGGCCTTCGCGCGGCCCATAGACGTTGAAGTAGCGGAAGCCGACGATCTGTGAGTTCGCTTCCGGCAGGATCTGACGCACGTACTCGTCAAACAGGAACTTGGAGTAGCCGTAGACGTTCAGCGGCTGCTCGTATTCGCGGGATTCGATGAAGTCCGAGGTGCGCCCGCCGTAGGTTGCCGCGGAAGAGGCATACAGGAACGGAATTTCACGCTCCAGGCAGTAGTGCAGGATCTCTTTAGAGTACTGATAGTTGTTATCCATCATGTACTTGCCGTCCCACTCGGTGGTGGAAGAGCACGCGCCTTCGTGGAAGATGGCTTCGATCTCGCCGAACTCTTCACCCGCCATAATCTGGATAAGGAAGTCTTCTTTATCCATGTAGTCAGCGATGTTCAGATCCACCAGGTTAACGAACTTGGTGCCGTCTTTCAGGTTGTCCACCACCAGAATGTCGGTGATGCCCTTATCATTGAGAGCCTTGATAATGTTGCTGCCGATAAAGCCCGCGCCGCCGGTAACGATGATCATAACTGTAACCTTTGAAGTGTTGAGCCCGGGGACAATCCCGGACGCTAATATTCATATCATATCATCACAATGCCCGGTCTTCAGCCATTCACCGATATGCAGCAGGGGTACACGTGATTTATGCTGCAAAAACGAGAAGAGATACGGCGTCATCTCGTCATGAACTATAGGTTTGGGTAATATGTGCCAAAATTTGCCGAGTCTGGAGAATTGCAATGCGTGGTGATTTTTACAAACAGTTAAACAGCGACCTCGACACCGCTCGTGCGGAAGGGTTGTTCAAAGAAGAGCGTATTATCACGTCTGCCCAGCAGGCGGACATCACCGTTGCCGACGGCAGCCATGTGATCAACTTTTGCGCGAACAACTACTTAGGTCTTGCGAATCACCCTGAGCTGATTGCCGCCGCGAAAAACGGCATGGACACCCACGGCTTCGGCATGGCCTCCGTGCGCTTCATCTGCGGCACCCAGGATAGCCACAAGCAGCTTGAGCAAAAGCTGGCAAACTTCCTCGGAATGGAAGACGCGATTCTGTACTCCTCCTGCTTCGACGCCAACGGCGGTCTGTTTGAAACCCTGCTCGGCGCAGAAGATGCGATTATCTCCGACGCCCTGAACCACGCCTCCATCATCGACGGTGTTCGCCTGTGTAAAGCGAAGCGTTTCCGCTACGCCAACAACGACATGGTTGAGCTGGAAGCGCGGCTCAAAGAGGCACGCGAAGCGGGGGCTCGCCACGTACTGATCGCGACCGACGGCGTGTTCTCCATGGACGGCGTGATCGCCAACCTGAAGGGCGTGTGCGACCTGGCGGATAAATACGACGCGCTGGTGATGGTCGATGACTCCCACGCGGTCGGTTTTGTCGGCGAAAACGGCCGCGGCTCCCACGAATACTGTGACGTGATGGGACGCGTGGACATCATCACCGGTACGCTGGGCAAAGCGCTCGGCGGCGCGTCTGGCGGTTATACCGCTGCGCGTAAAGAGGTGGTTGAGTGGCTGCGTCAGCGCTCCCGTCCGTACCTGTTCTCCAACTCCCTGGCGCCGGCCATTGTGGCCGCCTCCATCAAAGTGCTGGAGATGGTGGAGTCCGGCGCCGAGCTGCGCGACCGCCTGTGGGCAAACGCCCGTCTGTTCCGCGAAAAAATGAGCGCCGCAGGGTTCACCCTGGCCGGCGCTGATCACGCGATCATTCCGGTGATGCTGGGCGACGCAGTTGTGGCGCAGCAGTTTGCCCGTGAGCTGCAGAAAGAAGGGATTTACGTCACCGGGTTCTTCTTCCCGGTGGTACCAAAAGGTCAGGCGCGTATCCGCACCCAGATGTCTGCGGCGCATTCGCCTGAACAAATTGAGCGTGCGGTGGAAGCCTTTACCCGCATCGGCAAACAGCTGGGCGTAATTGCCTGAGGACGTGTGATGAAAGCGTTATCCAAACTGAAAGCGGAAGAAGGGATTTGGATGACCGACGTGCCGGAGCCGGAAGTCGGTCATAACGATCTGCTGATCAAAATTCGTAAAACCGCCATCTGCGGTACTGACGTTCACATCTACAACTGGGATCAGTGGTCGCAAAAAACCATTCCTGTCCCAATGGTTGTCGGTCACGAATATGTTGGTGAAGTGGTCGGCATCGGCCAGGAAGTCAAAGGCTTTAGCATTGGCGATCGCGTCTCTGGTGAAGGCCATATTACCTGCGGTCACTGCCGCAACTGCCGTGGCGGTCGCACCCACCTGTGCCGCAACACCGTCGGCGTGGGCGTAAACCGTCCGGGCTGCTTCGCGGAATACCTGGTGATCCCGGCGTTTAACGCCTTCAAAATCCCGGACAATATCTCTGACGATTTGGCCTCCATCTTCGACCCGTTCGGCAATGCGGTACACACCGCGCTCTCCTTCGACCTGGTAGGTGAAGACGTGCTGGTTTCCGGCGCCGGCCCAATCGGCATTATGGCGGCAGCCGTGGCGAAGCACGTGGGTGCGCGCAACGTGGTGATCACCGACGTGAATGAATACCGCCTGTCGCTGGCGCGCAAAATGGGCGTCACCCGCGCGGTGGATGTCTCGAAAGAGAGCCTGACCGACGTGATGGAAGAGTTGGGTATGACCGAAGGCTTTGATGTCGGCCTGGAGATGTCCGGCGCGCCGCCGGCGTTCCGCACCATGCTGGACACCATGAACCACGGTGGCCGTATCGCGATGCTGGGCATTCCGCCGTCAGAAATGTCCATCGACTGGAACAAAGTCATCTTCAAAGGGCTGTTCATCAAGGGCATCTATGGCCGCGAGATGTTCGAAACCTGGTACAAGATGGCAGCGCTGATCCAGTCCGGCCTGGATCTGTCCCCGATTATCACTCACCGTTTCTCCATCGATGAGTTCCAGCAGGGCTTCGACGCGATGCGTTCCGGCCAGTCAGGGAAAGTGATCCTGAGCTGGGATAAGTAAACAAAAAGGGGCCTCAGGCCCCTTTTTTACTGATTCTTTTTCTCTTCGTCCGTCAGGTAGCGCACCTTGCGGGTATAGTCCTGCCCTTTGAACAGCAATTTGTTATCCGGCGATTCCAGATACTTCTGCCATTCGGAAAGCGGGAAACCCCCGTGCGCGCCAATCACCTCTTTCGGCACAACGGCTTCCTGACCGCCGATCTTCTTGGAGACCGGCCAGTTCATCCAGTCGCCCAGGTTAACCGTTTTAACATCCAGCATGTCCAGCAGCGCGGCGAGCGGCAGCTGATCGGTCGGCGGCTGCGTGTCGTCCATCAGTTCCCAGGTATCCTGGAACAGCGTCAGCCACAGCGGGCAGATGCGACGCCAGGTCTTTTTGGTTGCGGCAAGAAACGCGCCGTTAACGTGATCGACCAGATACGGGCGCACCGTTTCTTTGTAATATGCCGGCACTTTTTCTGCGGGGGCGCCGTCCAGCTTGGCAATCATTTTGCCCTGACGGAAGCTGGAGTAGATGTGCATATCCGCCATGTTGATCTGGGGCATCTTCAGCAGGTTGAGATCGGAGTCAATCATCAGCACCCCTTCACCGCGCGCCTGAAGCGGAGCGTTAAGCTTCACCAGACGGCTGAGGTAGATCTGCTTATAGCGGTACCCCTCTTCACGTTTTGGCAGCGTGAGGGTCACAACGCGGGTTTTTGGCGGAAGCTCGCCAAAAGCGGATTCAGGCTGATCGCTGACGATAACAATCTCGCTGACGTCGGTGGCGTAACGCTCTGCAAAGGTCGCTGACAATAACGCCTCTTCGACGAAATCCGCGCCCGTACAAGGGATCACGATGGAATCAACCGCAACGAGATCGCGCGTGACCGGAAGGGAAGCGTAAGGAATGTTATGACGCCCGGTAATGTGGCGGTAGCGAGCATTCAGGAATTTAAACATGTTCTTCTCGTTTGGTTATTGCGCGCCAAGAACGGCCTCGACACCGTTAACATAGCTTTCAATGGCATACACGTTGCAGACATTCTGGTGCGCGGCTGCGGCGAGCCGGGCGCGCAGAGCAGGATCCTGCCAGATATTATCCAGATGTTGAGCAAGTTGCGACACATCGCTCCACGGGAACAGCAGCCCGGTCGACTCATGGTCGATCAATTCTGCCGTGCCGGTTACCTTTGAGCCAATCACCGGAATATTCAGCAACATTGCCTCCAGCACGACGCGGGGCAAACCTTCGCTCTTCGAAGCCAGAATAAACGCATCAAAGGTGGCGAGATAGTCAAAAGGCGTGTTCTGGAAACCGGTAAAAATGATGTGCTCAGCAATCCCCAGCGCGTCAGCCTGCGCCGTCAGCGCGCCGCGTTCAGCACCTTCGCCGACCAGCACCATTTTCCATTTCGCCTGCGGGTGCTTCTGGCTGAACTTTGCAAGCGCCTCCAGAGTATGGTGGTTGGACTTGCGAGGGATAAGCGACCCAATGCTGCCGAACACAAAGGTGTCGTCATCGATGTTCAGACGCTGGCGCATGGCGCGTCGGTCAGGTAAAGGCTGGTGGATGTCGATGGCATTATTGACAGTCGTACACAGTTCGGGCCGGACGCCATGCTGAAGCAACACGCGTTCAACGCCGTGCGAAACCGCGATGATTTTTGTGGCGTGGGCATTCACCAGCTTCACCAGCGGCGGGGTCAGCACCGGTTCAATCCGGCAATGCTGAATTATCCGCGCATGCAGGTTCGCGCCCGCCAGATAACCCTCTTCGTTAGAGCCCGGCTGATTGTTCATGTACAGCGTATCGAAACCGCCTTCCCTGAAAATCGTCTCGATCTTGCTGACGTTGGGCCGGATGCGCCAGAGCGTATCAATATGTCGGGTAAATACCTTGCGGGCGCTGCGCGAGAAAAATAGCAGGCTGCGGCCCAGCTCTTTCGCAACCTTCGCCCATCCGGGCTGCTTTTGCTGCGGAATGACAATTAACGGGATGCCAATGCCGTTCAACACCTGGCCGATGGTTTGTCCTTCGGCCCGGCTGTAATCACTGTAAAAACAACAGGTAATATCGAACTTCTCGCGGTTAATCCGCTTCAGAAGCTCGAGCATGCTGTTGGTGCCTCCTCCCCACTCTTTACCGGTATCGAGGAGCAGAATTTTGTGTCGCTGTGGCATCTTTCTACCTTAATCGCCTGTCACTGGGATTGGTTCGCTGAGACTTTTTTACCCCATCCCTGCCACTGGTGCTGGAAGTACTGCACCAGCGTACTTTGGCCCACGCTTTCGCTGATGACCGCAAAGAAGCGGGTTGCATGCACCGGCTCGAGCGGCTTTTTCAGCGCGCAGTTCTTCACGCCGCGGAACGGATTACGCGGCTGCGTTGCCGGAGGTTGAGCGCTTTCCGGACGAGACGTGTCAACCTGCGGTTCATTGAGCAGATCGCTCGGGCGTACCAGGGTGATATCGGCGGGTAAGGTCGGCAGCATTTGCTGCAAAACGCGAACGGTAGACGGATGCGGGTGCCCGATGGCAATCGCCGAACCGTTACGGCGCGCCAGCTGTACCGCGCGGTTGAACTGCACGCGGATATCCGCTTCGTTCTGGGAGTCGTCCAGGAAGACTTTACGCTTAATGACCTTCACACCCGTACCCTGAGCGGCACGCATCGCCTGGCTGTTGCCAATGGTCATGCTGTCGAGGAAATAGAGATTGTAACGCTCCAGCGCCTGCATCACCTTCAGCATACCGTACAGGCTGGAGGTCATCGCGCTACCCATATGGTTGTTCAGACCCACGGCATACGGCACCTTGTTGTAGGCGTCGCGGATGATGCGTTCGATCTCATCGCTGCTCATATCCGGGCGCAGGGTGTCTTTTTCCAGCGGCTGCTTGCTGAGCGGTGCCATCGGAAGATGGATGAGGACCTGGTGGCCGCTATTGTGCGCTTTGGTCGCCATTTCATGCGCGTGAGGCGCATTCGGCAGGACGGCGACGGAGATGGCTGACGGCATCGCCAGCACCTGATTTTCATAGTGTGGTCGATAACCGAAGTCATCAATCACGATGGCGAGTTTACCTGCATATACCGGTGCAGCCAGCGCCAGTGCGCTGACGACGGAGAGAACCATTCGACGAAATTGAAGCAAAACTTATCTTCCCAACCACGGCTGTGGATTGACCGCCTGACCCTGACGACGAATTTCGAAATAGAGTGACGGGCGGCCCTGACCGCCACTGCTGCCCACAAGGGCGATGGGTTGGCCGGCGCGCACCTGGGTGCCGACGCTGACCAGCGCGCTCTGGTTGTAGCCGTAAAGACTCATGTCGCCTTTACCGTGTTCGACCACCACCACCAGCCCGTAACCCTGCAGCCAGTCGGCCAGGATCACGCGGCCATCGGCGATGGCTTTCACTTCGCTACCTTCAGACGCACCGATAACGATCCCTTTCCAACGTAGCTCACCCTGCAGCTGTTCGCCATAGCGATGCAGAATAGTGCCGCGAACGGGCCAGTAGGCCTGACCGCGCGGGGAACCCAGACCGCCGGTACGCGACATCAGGGAGCGTTCGCTTTCGCTTGGCTTGTAGGTGGTCCCTTTGCGGGAGGCTTCCTGCTGCTTGTCGCGAACCGCCTGCGCCTCGCGGGCCTCTTTTTCGGCGCGCGCCTTCGCTGCGGCTTCCGCACGGGCAATGCTGTTACGCAGTTTTGATTCGTTGGCGCGCATTTCGCTCAGCTGGCTCTGTCCTGCCTGAATGGAGGACTCAAGACCCGACAGCGTTTTCTTGCGTTCGTTACGGGCCTGCTCAAGTTTCGCCTGCTGCGCTTTTTGTTCGTAGAGCAACGTCTGCTGCTGGCTCTGCTTCTCTTCCAGCTCCGCTTTTTGGGTGGAAACCTCTTCACGCGTCTGCTTCAGCTGTGCAATGGTCTCCTGACGCGCCTGGTTCAGATAGCCGAAATAGGCCTGCAGACGCTGGCCGCGCTGGCTCTCTTCACCGCTGAGGATCAGCTGGAGTCCGGTATGCTCACCCTGGCGGAATGCGGCATCCAGCTGTGCTGCGAGGTTGCGCTCCTGCGCGTCACGCTGGCGCTCCAGTTTGGCAATCGACGCATTCATCTCGTCGATCTGTTTGTTCAACTGGGTGAGGGTGTTTTGCGTTTCACGGAGTTTACGTGCGGCAGCGGAGATGGCCTCTTCCTGCTGCTTAAGCTGGGCGAGCAGGGTGGCGCGCTGCTGTTGCTGCTGGCGTACCGCACGCTCTTTGGCGGCGATATCGGCCTGAATGGATTTCAGCTGGTCGCGGTCATCCGCGTGGGCGGATGCGGCGCACAGCAATACGCCAGCGCTGAGTGCGCTGGCGCAAAGCAGAGGTCTGACTGATAGCCTAAGCGGCTTCACGACCCATGTGATTGAAAAAATCGCCTTTCCCCTCATGGGGAGCGATTATTCCACGATGAACAGCGGCTTACCAGTCATCTCTTCAGGGATCGGCATACCCATCAGCGACAACATGGTTGGCGCGATGTCGGAAAGCTTGCCGCCTTCTACTGCTTTCAGTGATTTATCACCCACATAAATCAGTGGAACAGGCAGGTTGGTATGGGCGGTGTGCGCCTGACCGGTTGCCGGGTCGCGCATCTGCTCGGCGTTACCGTGGTCAGCGGTGATCAGCAGCTGGCCGCCAACGGACTCAACCGCTTTCGCAACCTGCTCAACGCAGTGGTCCAGCGCTTCAACCGCCTTCACTGCCGCTTCCATTACGCCGGTATGGCCGACCATGTCGCCGTTCGGGTAGTTACAAATGATGGTGTCGTACTTGCCGCTTTCGATGGCCGCGACCAGTTTTTCAGTCAATTCCGCAGAGCTCATCTCTGGCTGCAGATCGTAAGTCGCAACTTTCGGCGAGTTGATCAGAATGCGCTCTTCGCCTTTGAACGGCTCTTCAACGCCGCCGTTAAAGAAGAAGGTCACGTGCGCATACTTCTCAGTTTCGGAGATACGCAGCTGGGTTTTGTCGTTCTTCGCCATCCACTCGCCGAAGGTGTTAGCCAGCGAGGCTGGTGGGTAAGCGCACGGCGCTTTGATATCTGCCGCGTATTCGGTCAGCTGGATGAAGTCGATGTTCACCACTTTTTTACGGGCGAAACCGTCGAAGTCGCTGTTGACGAACGCACGGGTGATTTCGCGCGCGCGGTCAGCGCGGAAGTTCATGAAGATCAGCGCGTCGCCATCTTCCATTGCGGCATCGGCCTGGCCTTCCGCGCGAATCACGGACGCTTTTACGAATTCATCGTTTTCATCACGCGCGTAAGCGGCTTCAAGTGCTTCAACCGCAGTCGGGAACTGGAATTCCCCTTTTGCCAGGGTCATCAGGTCATAGGCCTGTTCAACGCGATCCCAGCGGTTGTCGCGGTCCATAGCGTAGTAACGGCCAATGATGGAGGCCACGCGGCCTTTGCCCAGCGCAGTGAATTTGTCTTCGAAAGCTTTCAGGGACCCTTCTGCGCTGCGCGGTGGCGTGTCGCGACCGTCCAGGAAGGCGTGCAGGTAGATTTTTTCCGCACCGCGTTCAGCGGCCAGTTCAACCATCGCCATGATGTGATCTTCGTGGCTGTGCACGCCGCCTGCGGAGAGCAGACCCATGATGTGCACCGCTTTACCTGCCGCAACGGCTTTATCTACCGCACCGCAGAGAACCGGGTTAGCGAAGAAGGTGCGTTCTTTGATTTCGACGTCCAGACGGGTCAGATCCTGATACACGATACGACCCGCGCCGAGGTTAACGTGGCCAACTTCGGAGTTGCCCATCTGGCGATCCGGCAGGCCCACTTCCAGACCGGATGCGTCAATCAGGGTATGCGGACGTTTTGCCCACAGTGCATCCATGACCGGGGTTTTTGCGTTGAAAATAGCGTTATCCTGGCTATCTTCACGGTAGCCATAGCCATCCAGAATCACCAGTACCATAGGTTTTTTAGAAACCGACATTGCAATAACCTCATGCTCAAGAGTCAAAATTTGCGTAATTTTACTACAGCTGAATCGATCAAATAGCCGCAGAAGATCAAAGAAAACGCGGGGGCAAGATGCTGACCGGACCATTTTGAGGCATTTTTTTAGGTGGCATGCCGCAGAAAATGGATTAGGTTATGGTCGCTGGCTGTATTTGCCAGAACGCACAGGTATACTCCTGTCCTGGTTTTTTTATCACTTAGTCGGGAGTAGTTACCCTCCATGCAAGAAATTATGCAATTCGTTAGCCGCCATCCGGTACTGAGCATCGCGTGGATTGGCCTGCTGGCTGCTGTGCTGTTCACCACATTTAAGAGCCTGACGTCTAAGATTAAGGTTATCACCCGTGGTGAAGCGACGCGTCTGATTAACAAAGAAGATGCCGTCGTTGTCGATCTGCGTCAGCGTGACGATTTCCGTAAAGGTCACATTGCCGGCGCAATCAACCTGTTGCCAGCTGAAATCAAAGCCAACAACGTTGGTGAGCTTGAGAAACACAAAGCCCAGCCCATTATCGTTGTGGATGCGACCGGTATGCAGGCGCAGGAATCTGCCAGCGCGCTTTACAAAGCGGGCTTCGAAAACGTAACGGTACTGAAAGAAGGGATTTCCGGCTGGAGCGGGGAAAATCTTCCTTTGGTTCGCGGTAAATAAGGAGTTCAGTCATGGCCAATATTGAGATCTACACCAAAGCGACGTGCCCGTTCTGCCACCGTGCGAAAGCGCTGCTGAGCAGCAAAGGCGTCACGTTCCAGGAACTGCCGATTGACGGTGACGCGATCAAACGCGAAGAGATGATCCAACGTAGTGGTCGTACGACGGTTCCGCAGATTTTTATTGATGCGCAGCACATTGGCGGCTGTGATGACTTGTATGCGCTCGACGCCCGTGGTGGACTCGATCCGCTGCTGAGCTAAGAGACTTTAGGACAATTAAAAAGGGTATTTCCATGTCAGAACAAAACAACACCGAAATGACTTTCCAGATCCAGCGTATCTACACCAAGGATGTCTCTTTCGAAGCGCCAAATGCGCCGCACGTTTTCCAGAAAGACTGGCAGCCAGAGGTTAAACTTGATCTGGATACCGCATCCACCCAGCTGGCGGATGACGTGTATGAAGTCGTACTGCGTGTGACCGTGACCGCCTCTCTGGGCGAAGAAACTGCATTCCTGTGCGAAGTACAGCAGGGCGGTATCTTCTCCATCGGCGGCATCGAAGGCAACCAGATGGCGCATTGCCTGGGTGCATACTGCCCGAACATCCTGTTCCCGTATGCCCGTGAATGCATCACCAGCCTGGTTTCTCGCGGTACATTCCCGCAACTGAACCTTGCGCCAGTGAACTTTGATGCGCTGTTCATGAACTATCTGCAGCAGCAGGCTGGCGAAGGTGCCGAACAACATCAGGATGCCTGATGAGCACTGTTAATGCGTCAATGACTGTGATCGGTGCCGGCTCATACGGCACCGCTCTTGCCATCACGCTGGCAAGAAATGGTCACGACGTGGTCCTGTGGGGCCACGATCCAAAACATATCGCCACGCTGCAGCGCGACCGTTGCAATGTGGCGTTTCTCCCGGACGTTCCGTTCCCTGACACCCTGCACCTGGAAAGCGATCTTGCAACCGCGCTGGCGGCCAGCCGCAACATTTTGATTGTGGTGCCAAGCCATGTCTTTGGCGACGTGCTGAATCAGATCAAGCCGCTGATGCGCCCGGATGCGCGTATCGTCTGGGCGACCAAAGGGCTGGAAGCGGAAACCGGACGTCTGCTGCAGGACGTTGCCCGCGAAGCGCTGGGGGATGAGATCCCGCTGGCGGTCATCTCCGGGCCGACCTTTGCCAAAGAGCTGGCTGCGGGCCTGCCGACGGCGATCTCGCTGGCATCCACCGATCAGGCCTTCTCCGACGATCTCCAGCAACTGCTGCACTGCGGCAAGAGCTTCCGCGTCTACAGCAACCCCGATTTTATCGGCGTGCAGCTGGGTGGCGCGGTGAAGAACGTGATTGCCATCGGGGCCGGGATGTCTGACGGTATTGGCTTTGGCGCCAACGCGCGTACGGCGTTGATTACCCGCGGCTTAACCGAGATGTCCCGTCTGGGCGAAGCGCTGGGTGCCGATCCGGCCACCTTTATGGGTATGGCTGGGCTGGGGGATCTGGTGCTGACCTGTACCGATAACCAGTCGCGTAACCGCCGCTTTGGCATGATGCTCGGACAGGGCAGCGATGTAAAAAGCGCGCAAGAGAAGATTGGACAGGTGGTGGAAGGCTACCGCAATACCAAAGAAGTCCGCGAGTTGGCGCACCGTTTTGGTGTCGAAATGCCAATAACCGAGGAAATTTATCAGGTATTGTATTGCGGAAAAAATGCGCGCGAGGCAGCATTGACCCTATTAGGTCGTGCGCGCAAGGACGAGCGCAGCAGTAACTAGTCGGAACCGTTGTCACCTGAATGACCCAGCCAGCGCAGAACTGGCTGGTCATTAACTATCGTCTGGAGTAAGCAATGCCGTGTGAAGAACTGGATATCGTCTGGAATAACATTAAAGCCGAAGCCCGGGCGCTGGCCGACTGTGAGCCTATGCTGGCCAGTTTCTATCACGCGACGCTACTCAAGCACGAAAATCTCGGCAGCGCGCTGAGCTATATGCTTGCCAACAAGCTGGCTTCTTCCATCATGCCTGCTATCGCCATTCGTGAGGTAGTGGAAGAGGCCTACGCCGCCGACCCGGAAATGATCGCCTCTGCCGCCTGTGATATCCAGGCCGTGCGCACGCGTGACCCGGCGGTGGATAAATATTCTACGCCACTTCTCTACCTGAAAGGCTTCCACGCTCTGCAGGCGTACCGCATTGGCCACTGGCTGTGGAATGAAGGCCGCCGCGCGCTGGCGATCTTCCTGCAAAACCAGGTTTCCGTGACGTTTCAGGTTGATATTCACCCGGCGGCAAAGATTGGCCGCGGGATCATGCTCGACCACGCCACCGGGATCGTTGTCGGGGAAACGGCGGTGATTGAAGACGACGTCTCGATCCTGCAGTCGGTTACCCTGGGCGGTACCGGGAAAACCAGCGGCGATCGCCATCCGAAAATTCGTGAAGGGGTGATGATTGGCGCGGGGGCTAAAATTCTCGGCAATATCGAAGTCGGGCGCGGCGCGAAGATTGGCGCGGGGTCGGTTGTGCTCCAGCCCGTGCCGCCGCACACCACCGCCGCTGGCGTACCGGCGCGCATCGTTGGTAAGCCAGACAGCGATAAGCCCTCGATGGATATGGATCAGCACTTCAACGGCATTCACCATACCTTCGAGTATGGTGACGGCATTTAACTTCTGAGAATGGCGCCCGGGTAACCCAGCTGGCGCCAGGCTTCATACACCACCACCGACACCGCGTTCGACAGGTTCATGCTGCGGCTGTCCGGCATCATCGGAATACGGATTTTCTGCTCGGCGGGCAGGGCATCCAGGATCGTGGCCGGCAGGCCGCGGGTTTCCGGGCCAAACATCAGATAGTCACCCTCCTGATAGCTCACGGCGCTGTGCGCTGGCGTGCCTTTGGTGGTCAGGGCGAACATGCGCTGCGGCTTCTCTGCTTCCAGAAACGCGGCGTAATCGTGATGGCGAACCACGGCGGTAAATTCATGGTAATCCAGCCCCGCGCGGCGCAGGCGTTTGTCGTCCCACGTAAAGCCCATCGGCTCAATGATGTGCAGACGAAAACCGGTGTTGGCGCACAGGCGGATGATATTGCCGGTGTTCGGCGGAATTTCTGGTTCGAATAAAACGATGTTAAGCATGCTGCCCCCTTAATTGCGGGGGCAGAATAGCAGAAAAGAGAGGAACTACGCGACGCCGGGTTCCTGCGAGCGGCTGTACAGCATTTTGAAGACAGTTGCCGCCGCGGCCAGCAGGGCGGGTACGCTGAGGATCATTAAAATACTGTCTGCCTGCCACTGCATGGAAAGAAGCTGGGCGCTGGTCATGGTGCCCGCCACGCCGCCAAAGCGGCCGATCCCCTGCATCCAGGCGATGCCCGTCGCGCGGCACTCGGTAGGGTAAAAGGTGGCCGCGAGGGTTTGCATGCCCGACTGCGCGCCGTTCATCGCGATCCCCATCAGGAAAATCAGCCCGCCAAACAGGGCGATATGGTTATGCTCAAGGCCAAGCAAAAGAATCAGGCCCATCGTCAGCACAAAACCACCTGCGACCACCTTGTGCGCTTCCCAGCGGTCCATCATCCAGCCCGCGAGCAGAATGCCTGCGGTGCCGCCGAAGGTAAACAGCGAGGTGAGCCAGGCGGATTCCGCCAGGGCATAACCCATCCCCTGCATCAGCGTCGGCATCCAGCTAAGCAGGACGTAGTAAATCACCAGCCCCATAAAATAAGTCACCCACAGCATCAGGGTGCCGGGTAGCCAGGGCATGGAAAACAGCTGCCCCACGCTTCCTTTTTTAGACGCGGCTTTCTCTTCCGCCAGGAAAAAGCCTGTAACGCTCTCCAGCGTGCTGCGGCTGAACCGGCTGGCAATGCGGCGAACCTGCGCGACGTCTTTCCCGCGCTGCACCAGAAACTTCACCGATTCCGGCAGCAGCAGCGCCAGCAGCACGGTTAAAATCAGCGGCGCAATCGCGCCGGTCAACAGCACGCTTCGCCAACCGTGGTGGGGAATAAACCAGGAAGAGATCGCGCCGCCGCCCGCAGCGCCCAGAGGGAAGCCGCAGTACATGGTATTAATCGCCATTGCGCGGCAGCGCTGGGGGGCGAACTCTGAGATCAGCGTGATGGCGTTTGGCATGGCGGCGCCGAGCCCGAGACCCGTCAGAAAGCGCCAGAGCGTCAGGGTATTCAGGCTTTGCGCCCAGGCCGTCCCCAGGCTCGCCAGGCCGAAGAACAGGCACGAAAAGACCAGCACGCGCTTGCGTCCCATCCGGTCCGATACCGGACCTGCAATAAGGGCTCCCAGCGACAGCCCCAGCAGCGCCGCACTCAGCACCGGCCCCAAATCCTGTTTGTGTATTCCCCACTCCGCCGACAGCGTAGGCGCGATGTAGCCCATCGCTGCCGTATCAAAACCATCGATCGCCAGAACCAGAAAGCCCAGCACGATAAGAAGCCAGTGAAACCCTGAAAAAGGACTCTCGTCGATCACCTGCTGAATATCCACCTTACCTGAATAGGTCATACGCTCCCCTCCGATGTGATGTTGTTTTTGTGTTCTTGTATTTGCTTGTCTATACAATTGCGAACGGGAGGGATGTGTCAAATTTTCTTATCCAGAATGTTACGCAGGTGTTATTTTCGACAAAAAAAGCGCCCGAGGGGGAAATCGGACGCATGGGAAAGGTGGGGTAACGGGAGAGGATCAGGCCGCGTCGCCATGTGACAGCGGAGCCAGCGCCGCCGGCAGTTTACTCAGCTCCTGAACCAGCGAATCCTTGCTGATTTCACTGATCGACTTCGCGCCGGTCAGGGTCATCGCCACCTTCATCTCTTTCTCGATCAGGTTCAGCAGGTTTGCCACGCCCGCCTGACCGGCCGTCGCCAGGGCGTAAAGATATGCGCGGCCCAGCAGCACGCTGTCGGCACCCAGCGCAATCATGCGCACTACGTCCAGCCCGTTGCGGATGCCGCTGTCGGCCAGAATGGCAATATCGCCTTTCACCGCATCGGCAATGGCCGGCAGGGCGCGGGCGGAAGAGAGCACGCCGTCGAGCTGACGTCCGCCGTGGTTAGAGACCACAATTCCATCCGCGCCAAAACGCACCGCGTCGCGGGCATCTTCCGGATCGAGGATCCCTTTGATCACCATCGGGCCATCCCAGAACTCGCGGATCCACTCCAGGTCTTTCCACGAGATCGACGGATCGAAGTTGTTCGCCAGCCAGCCGATGTAATCCTCCAGCCCGGTCGGTTTGCCAAGGTAGGCCGAGATGTTCCCCAGATCGTGTGGACGGCCGTTCAGGCCGACGTCCCACGCCCACTGTGGATGCGTTACCGCCTGCCAGTAGCGGCGCATCGCGGCGTTCGGGCCGCTCATGCCGGAGTGGGCATCACGGTAGCGCGCGCCGGGCGTGGGCATATCAACGGTAAAGACCAGCGTTGAGCAGCCTGCCGCTTTGGCGCGCTCCAGGGCGTTACGCATAAAGCCGCGATCGCGCAGGACGTACAGCTGGAACCACATCGGGCGCTTGAGGGTCGGCGCGACTTCTTCAATCGGGCAGACGGACACGGTAGAGAGGGTAAACGGAATGCCTTTAGCATCTGCCGCGGCGGCGGCCTGCACTTCGCCCCGGCGGGCGTACATGCCGCATAAGCCGACGGGCGCGAGCGCGACGGGCATGGAGAGCGTTTCGTTAAACAGCTTCGTCTCAAGGCTCAGGTCAGACATATTCTTCAGCACGCGCTGGCGCAGGGCCACTTCTGACAGATCCTCCACGTTGCGGCGCAGGGTGTATTCGGCATACGCCCCACCGTCGATGTAGTGGAACAGGAACGGCGGCAAAATGCGCTGCGCCGCGGCGCGGTAGTCACTGGCTGCTGAAATAATCATGCTTTGTTCTCCCTGGAAATATCACTTTCGCCAGGCAGACGGGTAATTCGCGCCTGTCGGGCCTGGTCTTCATCAAATCGTTTAATGGTGGTGTGCACGAAGCCGAGATGCGCCATCATCGCTTTGCGCGCGGCTTCGGCATCGCCGGCCAGAATGGCGTTGAGCACCGCCTCGTGCTGTTCGGTCAGCTGGGCAAAGACCGGCGGGACCAGATACATGCGCTGGCGGCTCTGCTTCACGGAGGATTGCAGCAGGTCGAAGAACCCGCGCATGGTCTGGAGCAGCACCACATTGTGCGACGCCTCGGCGATTGCCAGATGGAAACGCACGTCCGCCTGGGAGGCGATGTCCGGGTCGCTGCTTAGCGTGGCTTCGAAGCAGGCTTTGAGCTTCTCTTTGTCGGCTTCTGTTGCCCGCATCGCTGCGTGCCATGCGGTACTGGTTTCGATGGCGTGACGCGCTTCAAGAATGTCGAAGCTGTAGTCCGGGTCGTTTTCCAGCAGCGTCTTCAGCGGCTGAACGATGTTTTGCTCGGACCAGTCATCATGCTGCCAGCGCACAAAGGTGCCGCCGCCGCGACGGCTCACCAGTACGCCTTCGCTGACCAGCGTCGCCAGCGCCTCGCGAAGTGAGTTACGCGATACGCCAAGCCGGGCGGCAAGCTGGCGCTCGGCGGGCAATTTCATGCCCGCTTCCAGCTGTTGTTCTTCAATCAGCGCCCGCACGCGAGAGGCAATCTCGTCGGACAGGCGTCTGGGCATCACTATCATGGGATCATCCAGGTTAAGACATAGGCCTGCAGGGTGGTGATCACCCCGACCATGCAGGTGAATATCAGGCTGTGTTTCACGGTAAAGCGGAACAGGTCCGACTCTTTGCCCACCAGTCCCACCGCCGCACAGGCAATGGCGATGGACTGCGGGGAGATCATTTTGCCGGTCACGCCGCCGGTGGTGTTCGCGGCGACCAGCAGCACGTCCGACACGCCAATCTGCTGCGCAGCCGTCGCCTGCAGGGCGGCAAACAGGGCGTTAGACGAGGTATCTGAACCCGTCAGGAACACCCCCAGCCAGCCGAGGAACGGCGAGAAGAAGGTGAACGCGTGTCCGGTGTGGGCCAGCGCTAACGCCAGCGTCGACGACAGGCCGGAGTAGTTCGAGATAAACGCGAACGCCAGCACCATGCCGATGGAGTAGATCGGCAGCATCAGCTCTTTAATCGTCGCCGCAAAAGTCTGTACCGCGGCGGCAGGCTTCATGCGCAGCCACACCACGGAAAGGAGTGCCGCAAACAGGATGGCCGTACCGGTGGCGGAGAACCAGTCAAACTTAAACACTGCCGCATACGGGGTGGCGTCGTGCACGACCGGCGGCATACGGGCAACCATCTTGTCGAGGAACGGCACGGAGATGTTAATCACCATGTCGTACAGCGCGCCGCCGGGAGCGAACAGCGCTTTAAACGGCGGTATGCTCCACAGCGTCACGGTAGCGGTCAGGAACAGGAACGGCGACCAGGCGCGGACGATCTGTCCTGCGGTATAGCCCGTGCGGGCGAGGGTCTGATCCACATGCGACGCGCCCATGTCGGCAAAGCGGAAGATGCGCACCGGCTGCCAGCGTTTCAGGAACAGCGTCAGACAGACCAGCGACACCAGCGAAGAGATGATGTCCGGCAGCTCCGGGCCAAGGAAGTTCGAGCTGAGGTACTGGGCAATCGCGAACGAGCCGCCTGCCACCATCACCGCAGGCCAGGTCTCCTTCACGCCGCGCCAGCCGTCCATAATCGCCATGATCCAGAACAGCACGATAATGGTCAGGAACGGCAGCTGGCGGCCAACCATCTGGCCGATCTCAAAGCTGTCCAGCCCGGTCACCTGTCCGGCCACCAGAATCGGAATCCCCATCGCGCCAAACGCCACCGGTGCGGTGTTCACAATCAGGCACAGGCCAGCGGCGTAGAGCGGGTTAAAGCCCAACCCGACCAGCAGCGCGGCGGTGATCGCCACCGGTGCGCCGAATCCTGCCGCGCCTTCAAGGAACGCCCCGAAGGAGAAGCCGACAATCAGCATCTGCAAGCGCTGGTCCGGGGTGATGGAGAGAATCGACGAACGAATGATGTCGAACTGCCCGGTCTTTACCGAGATTTTATAGACAAAGACCGCGGCGATGATGATCCACGCAATCGGCCACAGGCCGTAGAAGAAACCGTAGACAACGGAGGCCAGCGCGCGGTCGACCGGCATCTTGTAGAAGAACAGCGCCACCAGCAGGGCGATGGCAACGGTATACGTCGCGGCGAGGTAGCCCTTCAGCTTGAGCTTAATCAGCGCAAAGAAGAAGAACAGGATCGGTAGCGATGCGATCAGGCTCGACAGCCAGATATTGCCGGCCGGGTCGTAGTTTTGTTGCCAGAGGCTCATGCAGGTCTCCTGGGGACCAGACAGCCTGTGCTGCGGGTGAGTCTCCGCTCAACTCTGCGTCACAAACTGTGTAAAAGTGGTCCTGCCAATATTGTGTTGTAGGGTTAATGACAATGAATGGTTAACCAGATGTTATGGAGTGGCAATGGTTTTGTGAGCGGAAATGATGGAATTGTGAACCGGGGGAGGATTAAATGCGCTATTGGTTGGACCAATTCACGCGAAGGGGAAAAGAGTAGGCCGGGTAAGCGCAGCGCCACCCGGCATGAAATTAGAATGCGGTCTTACAAAAACCCGTCATCTCTTTGAGGCCCATTTCGCGGCCAAGCTCGGTCATCGGGTGAACCACCACCAGACCACGAACGCTTTTCTTCAGCTTGCCCATGTCAGCCTGCTCTTTTTTGGTGATCGCGCGGCGGTGCGGCATGTTCATCAGCTTCTGCGCTTCTTTGCTCAGCTTCTGGCCTTTGACTTCGCGCAGGCGCTCGATTTCCGCTTCCAGCTTCGCGGTCTCTTTTTCCAGCTCGGCATATTTCTCGGCGGAATCGACCAGCGACAGGCCCGCCATCTGATGGCGGATCAGATCCAGGCGGTCGCTCAGGCGTTTAATTTCGTTCTTTTCGACTTCTTTCATGACAAATAACTCTGAAAACGGGGAATTTACAGGGAAGGATACACCAATGTGAGCAGGCTTACTTCTGAAACGCTTTTTTTAAGCTGATTCGGGAAATCAGCTCAGTCAGGGAGAGGACCATCGTGGAACGGACAACCTGTTGATAACGCAGCTTTTGCATCGCGTAGAGCTCAGGATCGCTGTTATCAAACTGCGGTGCAGGAGGGAGCGCGGTGACGCAGTGCAGCTCGCCGAACGGCCCCAGGATCTCATCGTCGGTAAAGGTGTATTCGTTACCGTCATGATTGAGTTCTTCGCGCAGCGCCATTAACAGCTCTGCATCTTCATACTCTTGTCGGTTCAGCACGCCAAGACCATAAATCAGCTTCAGACGCACGGATAAATCGCCCAGCGGTCCGTCTCCGTCCAGTAACGGTTCTACAGCATATTTTACCGCGTAGTCGTCTTTGCGAAACACCTGAAGCACCAGGATATTCACCGCCTCGGTTAACAGCTCGACGGCGGCAATCAGGAAACTTCGTACGGTTTTGCCAGCATTCAGACGCTCAAGCACACGATTTTCAAAGGCCTGGGTTTGTTCCATTATTGCCTGCATATCTGACAATCTGTTATCCGGGCGCAGGCTAACCTGCGCCGCATTCTGCATCATTTGGTTGCGTTGTATGCGTTAACCGCCTCCACAACCACGTCGCTGTTGGCGTCCAGACCGGAAATCTGCGCCAGCGCAGCCTGCGCGCCCTGGGTATCAATCAGCTGAGCCAGTTCCTGCGCCTGTGGGTCCTGCTCGCTGCGGTAATGCATCGCGGCGGCAATCCCTTTCACCAGGTTGGCGTGCGGCAGGCCGTATTCCAGCGTGCCCAGCAGCGGCTTAATCAGGCGATCGCCCGCGCTCAGTTTGCGCAGAGGCTGACGGCCCACGCGCTCAACGTCATCTTTCAGATACGGGTTTTCAAAGCGACCGAGGATTTTCTGGATGTATGCTGCGTGTTTATCAGCATCAAAACCGTAGCGTTTGATCAGCACCGCGCCGCTCTCTTCCATTGCCCCTTTTACCACCGCGCGGATCTTCTCATCGAGGATCGCGTCACGAATGGTCTGATGACCGGCCAATTTTCCGAGGTACGCGGTTATAGCATGCCCGGTGTTCAGCGTGAAGAGTTTGCGTTCGACAAATGCCATCAGGTTATCGGTTAATTCCATTCCCGGAATGGTCGGCAGCGCGCCCCTGAACTGAGTTTTATCGACGATCCACTCGCTGAATGTTTCAACAGTGACTTCCAGCGGATCGTTGGTGGCGGATTCGGACGGCGGAACGATGCGGTCTACAGCGGAATCCACAAACCCGACGTGCGCTTCAACCCAGGCTTTATCTTCCTCAGCCACGGCCGCCATAACGTGGCCTTTCAGCTGCGTGGTGCCGCGCACCATGTTTTCACAGGCGATGATGTTCAGCGGTGTTTCAATGCCCTGTGCTTTACGCTTCGTCAGGCCTTTCGCGACCGCAGGAGCAATACGTTCAAGCACCACCGGACCCACGGCGGTGGTCACCAGATCAACGCTGGCGATCAGGTCAATCACGTCGTCGCCGATGCTGCTGACCGCGTTGACGCCAGAGACGGTTTCAACCTGTTCCTTTTCACCCACCACATGAACCTGATAGCTATGACGGGCATTCAGGGCATCCAGAACCACCTGATTCACATCGGCGAATGTCAGGGTAATGCCTGCGTCTGCCAGCAGTTTACCGATAAAGCCACGACCGATATTACCTGCGCCAAAATGTAATGCTTTCATAGTGTTAACCTTCATCAATGTTTTTACCCGAGAGGGCTGGGGTGAGGAACGTTTCCCCCTCACCCTAGCCCTCTCCCCGAAGGGGAGAGGGAAGAGGCGCTGCTATTTGTTGAGCAGGGCCAGAACTTCTTCAACGCTTTCAGTTTGTGCCAGGCGCTCGATGACGGACTCATCATCCAGCGCGTTGGTCAGGCTGGTAATCACCTGAATATGCTCGTTGTTGCGAGCGGCGATACCAATCACCAGACGGGCGATGTCGTCCTCTTCTTCACCGAAGCGCACACCGTCAGGATACTGACAGAACACCACGCCGGTTTTCAGCACGCGGTCTTTCGCTTCAACCGTACCGTGCGGAACCGCGATGGATTCACCCAGGTAGGTTGGCGTCAGTTTTTCACGTTCCAGCATCGCGTCAACGTATTCTGGCTGAACGTAGCCGCCCTTCACCAGCTGTTCACCGGCAAAGCGAATCGCCTCTTCTTTGGTGCTCGCGGTACGGCCGAGGAAGATGTTCTCCGCGCCCAGCTTAAACAGGTGAGCGTTGCTTTCGTCAAAACTGTCCTGCAGGCTGGTGCGCACTTTCACTTCGTTGTCTTCGTGACGCTGCGCGGCAACCAGACGTTCGGTCAGGCTGGTGTACAGGCCGCTGTCCAGGAAGTTGGTCAGCGAGATGTGCTGTGCCTGCGGTACCTGACGCATAGCGCGCTCGGTCAGATCGCGGTGCGTGATGACCAGGTCAACGTCCGGCGGTAGGTTGTTAATCGCGCTGTTGGTTACGGAGATATTGGTCAGGCCCGCATCCTGCACTTTCTTACGCAGCACGCCGGCACCCATTGCGCTGGAACCCATACCGGCGTCGCAGGCAACGATGATTTTACGCACGTGGCTCAGGTCGTTAGAGACATCGCCAGCCGCCAGCGGGGTCGCACCTTTGGATTCGGCTTTCATGTCGTGCATACGACGGGTTGCCGCTTCGATATCGTCGTCTTCTTTCACCTTGCTGGTTTTCAGCAGGATAGAAGAGACCACGAAGGAGACCGCCATCGCCGCACAGATCGCCGCGATGTTCGCGAAGTACGCGCCTTTCGGCGTCATCGCCAGCACCGCCAGGATAGAGCCTGGAGAAGCAGGGGAGACCAGACCGCCGCCCAGCACGCTCAGGGTGAACACACCAGTCATACCGCCGAGGATAACGGCCAGGATCAGACGTGGGTTCATCAGCACGTACGGGAAGTAAATTTCGTGGATACCGCCCAGGAAGTGGATGATAGCCGCGCCGCCAGCAGACTGCTTCGCGCTGCCGCGACCAAAGAACATGTACGCCAGCAGAACGCCCATACCCGGACCCGGGTTCGCTTCAATCAGGAAGAAGATGGACTTGCCGAGATCGTGAGACTGCTGAATACCCAGCGGCGAGAAGATACCGTGGTTAATGGCGTTGTTCAGGAACAGGATTTTCGCCGGTTCAACGAAGATAGACGCCAGTGGCAGCATGTCGTGCGCCACCATGAAGTTAACGCCCGCTGCCAGCAGTTTGGACAGCACTTCAACAGCCGGACCAATGCCGAGGAACGCCAGAATCGCGAGGATCATCCCGATGATGCCCGCAGAGAAGTTGTTCACCAGCATTTCGAAGCCGGACTTGATCTTGCCATCAACCCAGACGTCGAATTTCTTAATCGCCCAGCCGCCCAGAGGACCGGCAATCATCGCACCGAGGAACATCGGCATATCCGCACCGACGATCACGCCCATGGTTGTGATGGCACCCACGACGCCACCACGGTCACCGCCCACCAGACGACCACCGGTATAACCGATGAGCAGCGGCAGGAGATAGGTAATCATTGGGCCAACAAGTTTCGCCAGCGTTTCGTTAGGCAACCACCCTGTCGGAATGAACAATGCGGTGATAATACCCCACGCGATAAACGCGCCGATATTTGGCATCACCATGTTGCTGAGGAAACGACCAAAGCTTTGAACTTTGATCTTGAAATCGGATGACATAAAACACCCCTTCTTCTGTTTACGCTTAGGCTTGCGGCCCGAGGTTTATTGTTAATGAGGCGGCAGAGGTAGCCGGACCCTGTTCTGATGCTGTGAAATCTGGCACTGAATCGTTCAACTGTCCAGACAGCGGAATTTTGTGTGATGCATGTCACGTAAATGTAGGGGGTGTGGTGTTGAATGAAGTGACCTGAGTCACAAAACAGGCGAGTAAAAAAAATACGATGGCGAAAAATAGAGCAAAAACCACCTCTTTATGTGATTAATGTCACGTTTTGCTTTTGCGGGTTTGTTTCTGGATTGTGACTGGTTTCACAAAATATTTTTATGCCGATTTCTCCGACTGCGATCGGCGTCAGGACGGCCTTGAGTAACACGGAAAGCTAATAAAACAGTTTACATATGTAGTATGGCGGAAAGTTGAAACCTGAATTACGCTCATAATGTAAGGTTGAGTATATTATTATTCAGGATATATTTTGACACGCTTATAAACTTGCGTGGAGATATTATAAAAACCGATACTCCCCGGCTCTGAAATAATCAGCGTGCCTTTTAAATTTAAAAATAAATTAATTAGGCTGCGTGCTGTTTTATTAATGTAATGAGTTGACGTTGTTTAAGTGAGGAGACTATGTTTCTCAACTATTTCGCGCTGGGCGTGTTGATTTTTGTATTTCTGGTTCTTTTTTACGGAATCATCGCCATCCATGACATCCCCTATAATATGGCTAAAAAGCGTAATCATCCCCATGCCGATGCTATTCATACGGCTGGCTGGATCAGCCTGTTTACGCTCCATGCCATCTGGCCGTTCCTGTGGATTTGGGCCACGCTGTACCGCGAAGATCGCGGCTGGGGCATGCAGAACCACATTACTAAGCCTGATGAGGTTCCGGGGATGGATGCGCTGGCCAAACGCGTGGCCGAGTTAGAACACAAGCTGGCAGCGGTTCAGCCCTCTGATGATAAAAACACGCTGGAGCGCTAATCATGGATCTGTTGATTATTCTGACCTATGTGGCATTTGCCTGGGCAATCTTTAAAATATTCCGTATTCCGGTAAATCAGTGGACGCTTGCTACCGCGACGTTAGGCGGGGTGTTTATTGTTGCCGGACTCATTCTACTAATGAACTATAACCATCCGTATACCTTTACGGCGCAAAAAGCGGTAATTTCCATTCCGATTACGCCGCAGGTCACGGGGGTGGTTACTGAAGTGACCGATAAAAATAACCAGCTCATTAAAAAAGGCGAAGTGTTATTTAAACTGGATCCGGGCCGCTATCAGGCGCGCGTCGACAGACTGAAGGCGGACCTGGTGACCGCGACGCACAATATCGACACTCTGAAAGCGCAGCTTTCGGAAGCGGTTGCCAATACGACACGCGTCTCCGCTGAGCGCGATCGACTATATAAAGATTATCAGCGCTACCTCAAAGGCAGCCAGGCGAAGGTGAATCCGTTCTCTGAAAGCGATATTGATAACGCGCGGCAGAACTATCTGGCGCAGGATGCCATGGTGAAAGGCTCCGTTGCTGAACAGACGCAGATTCAAAGCCAGCTGGACAGCATGGTGAACGGCGAGCAGTCGCAGATTGCCTCGTTACGCGCCCAGCTTGCTGAAGCGAAATACAACCTCGATCAGACCGTGGTGCGCGCGCCGAGCAATGGCTATATCACCCAGGTGCTGATCCGTCCGGGAACCTATGCCGCCGCGCTGCCGCTGCGCCCGGTGATGGTCTTCATTCCTGAACAGAAGCGCCAGATTGTGGCCCAGTTCCGTCAGAACTCGCTGCTGCGTCTGAAGCCGGGCGATGAAGCGGAAGTGGTATTTAACGCGCTGCCGGGCCAGGTGTTCACCGGTAAGCTCACCAGCGTTCTGCCGGTAGTGCCGGGTGGGTCGTATCAGGCGCAGGGCGCATTGCAGGCACTGACCGTTGCGCCGGGTACGGATGGCGTACAGGCGCTGATTGAACTGGAGCCTAACGCCGACGTCGATGCTTTGCCGGACGGTATTTATGCCCAGGTGGCGGTCTATTCGGATCATTTCGCCCACGTCTCGGTGATGCGTAAAGTGCTGCTGCGTATGACCAGCTGGATGCACTACCTCTATCTCGATCACTAATCCTTCCGGGGCGGGAATGCGACACGCATATCTGCCCTTTTTTCATCGCTTGATCCATACTGACTTTTTCCCGGCATCAAGGATCAGGCAATGAAACTCATCGGTAGCTACACCAGTCCCTTCGTGCGAAAAATCTCGATTCTCCTGCTGGAGAAAGGGATTGAATTTGAATTCGTTAATGAACAGCCCTACAACGCCGAAAACGGCGTCGCGCAGTATAACCCGCTGGGGAAAGTTCCGGCGCTGGTGACGGACGAGGGCGAATACTGGTTCGATTCCCCCATTATTGCGGAGTATGTCGAACAGCTGGGCATTGCCCCGGCAATGCTGCCGTCTGACCCTAAAGCGGCGCTGGCGGTGAAGCAAATTGAAGCCCTGGCCGACGGCATTATGGATGCAGCACTCACCTCCGTTCGCGAGCAGGCAAGGCCCGCCGCCCAGCAGTCAGAAAGCGAGCTGCTGCGCCAGCGGGAAAAAATCAGCCGCAGTCTGGATATGTGCGAAAAGCTTATCCGGGAGGGCAAGATCCACACCGACAGCCTGGACCTGGCAACCATCGCCATCGCCTGCGCCATCGGCTATCTCAACTTCCGCCGGGTGTCCCCTGGCTGGTGCGTTGACCGTCCGCTGCTGGTGAAACTCGCAGAAACGCTCTTTAGCCGCGAGAGCTTTGCCCGCACCGAACCGCCAAAGGCTTGACGCGGGTTATAACACTTCGGCGTCGGAGGCGGTACAATCCCTCCATATGTTAACTCCCTCTCCCGTCGGGAGGGGGGAAGATATTTACTCGCCAGGCGCTTTCATGACTACTCATCATTCGCTGTACAGCCAGATCCCCGCGACCGACCGACTTCTTCGCGAGCCCCGCATTCACGCTGCCGTTGAGCGCTTCGGCCATACCGCGACGGTGGAGATGTTACGTCTGCTTCAGGATGAAGCCCGAGGCCATATCCAGGCCGAAAACGCCTTGCCCGACTGGTGCGCAGCGTGGGAGCAGGAAGTTGAGCATCGGCTGGGCGAGAAGGCGCAAAGCGCGTTACGCCCGGTGGTCAACCTGACGGGGACCGTGCTGCACACCAACCTGGGACGCGCCCAGCAGGCGGAAGAGGCGGTGGCTGCGGTCGTGCAGGCCATGCGCTCGCCGGTGACGCTGGAGTACGATCTGGACGGCGCCGGGCGCGGGCATCGCGATCGCGCGCTGGCGGATCTGCTCTGCCAGCTAACCGGTGCGGAAGATGCCTGCATTGTGAATAACAACGCGGCGGCGGTGCTGCTGATGCTGGCGGCGACCGCGAGCGGCAGAGAGGTGGTGGTGTCCCGCGGCGAGCTGGTGGAGATTGGCGGGGCGTTTCGCATCCCGGACGTGATGCGCCAGGCGGGCTGCACGCTGCATGAAGTGGGTACGACTAACCGTACCCATCCGAAAGATTATCGCGCGGCGGTGAATGAAAACACCGCCCTGCTGATGAAGGTCCACACCAGCAATTATCATATTGAAGGCTTCACCAAAACGGTTGAAGAGGCCGAGCTGGCGGCGATTGGGCGTGAGCTGAATATTCCGGTGATTGCCGATCTCGGCAGCGGTTCGCTGGTGGATCTCAGCCAGTACGGGCTGCCTAAAGAGCCGATGCCGCAAGAGATGATTGCGGCGGGCGTGAGCCTGGTCAGCTTTTCCGGCGACAAACTGCTGGGCGGGCCGCAGGCCGGAATCATCGTCGGCAAGCGCGAGCTGATTGCGCAGCTGCAGCAGCACCCGCTCAAACGCGCCCTGCGGGCCGATAAAATGACCCTTGCCGCGCTGGAGGCGACGCTGCGCCTCTATCTCCACCCGGAGAAACTGGCCGACCGCCTGCCCACGCTGCGCCTGTTAAGCCGGGATGCCGCCTCGATTCGCGCCCAGGCCGAACGGCTGCTGCCGCGCGTTGCCCCGCACTACCCCGATTTTGACGTTCGCATTGAGCCCTGCCAGTCGCAAATTGGCAGCGGTTCGCTGCCGGTGGACAGGCTGCCGAGTCAAGCGCTCACCTTCACCCCGCGTGACGGGCGCGGTAGCCGCCTTGAGGCCCTGTCGTTGCGCTGGCGTGGCCTGCCGACACCGGTTATCGGACGGATTTACGACGGCCGCATGTGGCTGGATCTGCGCTGCCTTGAAGATGAAGAGCGATTTCTGGAGATGTTGTTGAAATGATTATTGCCACCGCCGGTCACGTCGACCACGGAAAAACCACGTTACTGCAGGCAATTACCGGCATAAACGCCGATCGTCTGCCGGAAGAGAAAAAGCGCGGCATGACCATCGATCTTGGCTATGCCTATTGGCCCCAGCCCGATGGCCGCGTGCTGGGCTTTATTGATGTTCCGGGGCATGAAAAATTTCTTTCCAACATGCTGGCGGGCGTGGGGGGCATCGATCATGCCCTGCTTGTGGTGGCCTGCGATGACGGCGTGATGGCGCAAACCCGTGAGCATCTGGCGATCCTCCAGCTGACAGGCAACCCGCAGCTGACCGTGGCGCTGACGAAAGCCGATCGCGTTGACGACGCGCGCGTCAGCGAGGTGCGCGAAGCGGTGCAGGCGACCTTACGGGAATATGGTTTTGCCGATGCACCGCTTTTTGTCACCGTAGCGACAGAAGAGCGCGGTATCGGCGAACTTCGCCACCATTTGCAGCAGCTTTCGTCGCGAGACCACGCCAGCCATCACCGCTTCCGTCTGGCGATTGACCGGGCGTTTACCGTCAAAGGTGCGGGGCTGGTGGTCACCGGTACGGCGTTAAGCGGTGAAGTGAAGGTGGGCGATAGCCTCTGGCTGACGGGCGTTAATAAACCGATGCGCGTGCGCGGCTTACATGCGCAAAATCAGCCTGCGGAGCACGCCCACGCCGGGCAGCGGATCGCGCTCAACATTGCCGGGGATGCGGAAAAAGAGCAGCTTAACCGCGGCGACTGGCTGCTGGCCGACGCCCCGCCCGAGCCGTCTGAACGCGTCATCGTCTCCCTGCAGACAAACGTCCCGCTGACCCAATGGCAGCCGCTGCATATTCACCACGCGGCCAGCCATATCACCGGGCGCGTGTCCCTGCTGGAAAACGATCTTGCCGAACTGGTTTTTGATTCGCCGCTCTGGCTGGCGGATAACGACCGTCTGGTACTGCGGGACATTTCCGCACGGGAAACGCTGGCCGGGGCGCGGGTAGTGACGCTGAACCCGCCGCGACGCGGCAAGCGTAAGCCTGAATACCTGCAATGGTTGGCTGCGCTTGCACAGGCTCAGGATGATAACGCCGCGCTGCGGGTGCATCTTGAGCGCGGGGCCGTGAGCCTGAGTGATTTTGCATGGGCACGCCAGCTGAGTGGCGAAGGGTTGTATCAGCTGACCCAACAGCCGGGCTTTATTCAGGCCGGCAACAGCCTGCTCGATGCGCCGGTTGCGGCAAACTGGCAGCGTAAGATCCTGAACACGCTCGCCACTTACCATGAACAGCATCAGGATGAACCCGGTCCTGGTCGCGAGCGCCTGCGACGCATGGCGCTGCCGATGGAAGACGATGCGCTGGTGCTGCTGCTGATTGAAAACATGCGCGAAAGCGGGGTGATTAAAAGCCATCACGGCTGGCTGCATCTGCCGGATCACAAAGCCGGGTTCACCGCAGAGCAGGAGGCAATCTGGCAAAAAGTGGCCTCGCTGTTTGGCGATGAACCCTGGTGGGTTCGCGATCTGGCGCGTGAAACGAACACCGACGAGCAGGTGATGCGCCAGGTATTGCGCCATGCGGCGCAGCAGGGGCTGATAGTCGCGATCGTGAAAGATCGTTATTACCGTAACGATCGCATTGTGGCGTTTGCTAACCTGATCCGCGAACTGGATCAGGCGCGCGGCTCCACCTGCGCAGCCGATTTCCGCGACCGGCTGAACGTTGGCCGCAAGCTGGCGATCCAGATCCTGGAATATTTCAACCGCATCGGTTTTACGCGTCGCCGGGGTAATGACCATCTGCTTCGCGACGCGCAGCTGTTCCCCTGAGCGCTACGTGCGGCGGGAGAGTTTTTGTTTTGCCAGCCATACCGCGCCCAGCCTTCCCGCCTGGTTACCCAGCTCGCAGGGCAGAATGGGCACCTTGAGCGCCTCCCACTCCTCGAATCGCTGCAGGTACTTATCGAGCAGGAGATAGATTTTCTCCTGCTCGCTTACCCCGCCGCCAATCAGCACTGCCTGTGGATCGAACATCGAGATTACGCTGTAAACGCCGCGCGAGAGGCAATGGGCCCACTCCTCAATGGCCTCACGCAGATGCACGTCGCTCTCCATGCGTTTAAACAGTTCCTCGCCGTCAGGCATCTCTTCTTCTGATACGGCCAGCGCGCGGCGGCAGGCTTTCATCAGGCCGCTGGCCGACGCCACGTCATGCATGGGTTCGCCGTTATTACCCACGGGCAGCACGCCAAATTCGCCGGCGCGGTAATGCGACCCGCGATAAAGATCGCCTTCCATCACAATCCCGCCACCGATGCCCGTGCCGATGGTGATGCAGACGAAATGCTCGTAGTCCTTACCCGCGCCCTGCCAGCGCTCGCCCAGCGCCGCACAGTTGGCGTCGTTTTCCACGGTGACGGGAAGGTCGGTCAGCCCGGCGAAGAGTTCGCACAGGTTTTCGCCGTCGAGATAGTCGAGTGCGCCCGCTTTTGCCGCTTCGCCGCTGTGGTGGTTAATATGGCCGGGAAAGCTCACGCCGATACCGACGATGTCGTGTTCGTCCTGATACGCTTCAACTACCGCTTTCCACTTCTTTTTGAAGGTGTTTTTATCCTCAGGAGTATCGTACTCGTCCGTCGTCAGCTCCTCGCCATTTTCATCAATCACGCCGTGTTTGATGTGGGTTCCGCCTACGTCAAAACCGATAAACAGCTGCATCGCATCGTTCCTCATGAGCCCTTGAGCTGTTAAGTATGGCTCAGTGGCAGAAACGAAACGTAAAGTACGGTAATCCGTGATACGGCTCGTAAACCCGTCACCCACTGGCGAGAAAACCGCCAGCCGGGACTACCCTTGTTGTACACCAACAGCAAGGAGACGGTCATGACAAACAATCCTCCCTCTTCGCGTATCCAGCCCGGCGAGTATGGTTTTCCCCTCAAGCTGAAGCCCCGTTATGACAATTTTATCGGCGGCGACTGGGTGGCCCCCGTCGACGGCGAATACTATTCCAACCTGACGCCCGTTACCGGCCAGCCGCTGTGCGAGATTGCCAGTTCCGGCAAGCGGGATATCGATTTGGCGCTGGATGCGGCGCACAAAGCGAAAGATAAATGGGGCCATACCTCCGTTCAGGAGCGCGCGGCCATTTTGTTCAAAATCGCCGACCGGATGGAGCAGAATCTGGAGCTGCTGGCGACGGCGGAAACCTGGGATAACGGCAAGCCGATCCGGGAAACGATGGCGGCAGACGTGCCGCTGGCTATCGACCACTTCCGCTATTTTGCCTCCTGTATTCGCGCGCAGGAGGGCGGAATAAGCGAGGTAGATAGCGACACCGTGGCGTACCACTTCCACGAGCCGCTGGGGGTCGTCGGGCAAATTATTCCGTGGAACTTCCCGCTGCTGATGGCGAGCTGGAAAATGGCGCCCGCGCTGGCCGCCGGGAACTGCATTGTGCTTAAACCGGCGCGTTTAACCCCGCTCTCTGTCCTGCTGCTGATGGAAATTGTTGCCGATCTTCTGCCGCCGGGGGTGATTAACGTGGTGAACGGCGCGGGCGGTGAGATAGGGGAATATCTGGCCACCTCAAAACGGATCGCTAAAGTGGCGTTTACCGGGTCGACGGAAGTGGGCCAGCAGATTATGCAGTACGCCACGCAAAACATTATTCCGGTGACCCTGGAGCTGGGCGGGAAGTCCCCGAACATCTTCTTCGCGGACGTGATGGAGGAAGAGGACGCTTTCTTCGACAAGGCGCTGGAAGGGTTTGCGCTGTTTGCCTTTAACCAGGGCGAAGTCTGCACCTGCCCAAGCCGCGCGCTGGTGCAGGAGTCCATCTACGAGCGCTTTATGGAACGGGCCATTCGCCGCGTCGAGTCTATCCGCAGTGGTAACCCGCTCGATAACGTTACGCAGATGGGGGCGCAGGTCTCGCATGGCCAGCTGGAGACTATCCTCAACTACATCGATATCGGCAAGAAGGAAGGGGCGGATATCCTGACCGGCGGTCGCCGTAAGGTGCTCGGCGGAGATCTGCAGGAAGGGTATTACCTTGAGCCGACGATCCTGTTCGGGCAGAACAACATGCGCGTCTTCCAGGAGGAGATTTTCGGACCGGTGCTGGCGGTGACTACCTTCAAAACGATGGAGGAGGCGCTGGAGATTGCCAACGACACGCCGTATGGCCTGGGGGCGGGAGTCTGGAGCCGCAACGGCAACCTGGCCTATAAAATGGGCAGAGGCATTCAGGCGGGACGCGTATGGACCAACTGCTACCACGCCTATCCGGCTCACGCGGCATTTGGCGGGTATAAGCAGTCGGGCATCGGGCGTGAAACGCACAAGATGATGCTGGAGCATTACCAGCAGACGAAATGTCTGCTTGTCAGCTACTCCGATAAACCGCTGGGGCTGTTCTAATCGCCCAGTTCAGGCCGTCCATGGACGGCCTGAGCAATTTGCTGGCGCAGGCAGTTGAGGACGCCATCCAGAACATATTGTACGCGCCAGGGCTGATATTCGCGCTTGCGGAAGATGGCGGTCAGATCGAGCCACCACTCTTCCTGATGCGGGAAACAGGGGACCAGCGTGCCTTGCGTTAATTCCTTCTTCAGGCTTTCTTTCGGCGCGAACACAATGCCAAGGTTATTTCTTGCCAGCTCCAGAGCCGTCTGGGTATTGTCGCAAATATAGTTTCCGGTTACCCGATAATCATGCACATCATCACTGCCATGCATGCGAAAACGCCAGATGTTGGCGTCATCGACCAGCATGGAGTCGATCAGAATACAGGAGTGATTAATTAAATCTTCAGGTCCGGTTAAAGGATGTTTATTTAAATATTCCTGGGTTGCGAATGCAGTGACGGAATATTTTGCTAACACGCTGGCGACCAGACTTTCATCTTTCGGTTGCGCATAGGTAATTAAAATATCACAGTCATCCGGGAAGGACACACCTTCTGAATATTCGTTGCGGTCCAGGTTGTAGGTTTTAAGGGAAATGCGAATGTCCCCGATGTCCTTTATCTGGTGGATCACGTGGCGCGCGAGATAGGTCACAATGCCCGTTGGGGCGTAAATCGTGACTTTTCCACGCTTTTCATGCTTATAATCGGCAATGAAATTAATAAGTTGCGTGTTTTTGTTCAGCGTGGCGTCGACATAGGGGAGCAACGCCTCACCGAACTGCGTCAGAGCGAGCTGGCGGGTCGTGCGCTCAAAAACCTTAAGCCCAACCCGCGTTTCAAAATCCGAGAGATATTTACTGACGTTGGCCTGCGCCATGCCCAGCAGGGCGGCGGCATCACCAATGCTGTGGGTGGCTGCGATGACGGAGATTATTTTTAACTCGCGTGGCTTTATCTGTAATTTATTCATCATGCGCACCCATCTATATGATTTTATATATAATATTATATAAACTGCAGCGTTGCACCGGAAAATTTGTAACCATTATTATTCGCCCCGCTTATTTGGCGTATAAATGGATTACTTCACATGACTATTAAATACAATTTACTGATTGCTGCCACGTTATTTGCAACCTCTTCTGCAATGGCCGGTGACTTTTCACTTGGCGCGGGGGCCGTATTTAATGAGTCTCCTTATAAAGGCTATAACGAAAATACCACCGCGGTGCCGTTAATTAGCTATGAGGGCGATCGCTTCTATGTTCGCCAGACCACGGGCGGATGGATCCTGTGGAAAGACGCAAAAAATGAACTCAGCCTGACCGCATCCTGGATGCCGCTGCATTTTGATCCGGATGATAACGACGACCACCAGATGAAGCAGCTTGATGAGCGTAAAGCCTCTGCGTTCCTCGGCGGTGCGTACTACCACCACGAAAGCTGGGGTTCTCTGAAAGTGGCGGTTTCAGGCGATGCCACGGATGAAAGCGGCGGCGTGGTGGGCGAGGTATCCTACTTCCGTCCAATCAGGATGGAGCGTTTGACCCTGACGCCTTCTGTCGGTGTTTTTTACAGCGACGAGAGCTATAACGACTACTACTACGGCGTATCCGGCAGCGAGTCACGCCGCTCAGGTCTGGATCAATACACCGCCGGCGACAGCTGGACGCCCTACGTTGGTCTGGTAGCTAAATATCAGTTAACCCAGAAGCTGTACCTCAACGCCAGCGCCGTCTACACCGTGTTGCCTGATGACGTGAAGAACAGCCCGATGATCGACCGCGATGATAGCTTCGCGCTAATGACCGGCCTGACCTGGCGCTTCTGATGCGGTAAAGCCGGGCGACGGCGTTGCCTTGCCCGGCCTACGATCTTGCCTGCATTTTTATCTGCAATACAACGTATTCCTTTTTCATTTCTCGATGCTTCTTCCTGTTCCGCCAAAACACGGCTGCACTGATGTTCCTTATGCGCTAATGTGATTCGACCCGATAGCAATAGTGTGTATCATGTGTATAATCATGGAAGGGCTGGGATGTGAAAAGTGCGGATGTCATTACCGTTCTGATCGGCCACGGCTGGAAATGTGTCAGAACGAAAGGAAGCCATCATCAGTTTCGCCATCCCGAACAGAAAGGGCTGGTTACTGTCCCACATCCTAAGAAGGATATTAAACCGGGCACGCTCGCGCAGATATGGCGGCAGGCGGGAATTAAACACTGATATCAGGAGTAGTTATGTTTTATCCGGCTTACATTCATTCTGACACCGACGGTAGCGCCAGCGGCTTTTTTCCTGACGTTCCAGGCTGTTTTTTTGCAGGTGATTCCCTGGACGACGCTTTTCAGGATGCACGTGAGGCGCTCACCGCGCACTTCGAAGCGCTGTTTGAAATGGATGAAGCATTGCCTCTTCCGGGGAATGTCGAAGTGCACCTTGAAAATCACCCTGACGACTTCACGGGCGGGCAATGGTTGCTGGTGGATATTAATATGAGGCAGTTTGACGGCAGAGCCGAGCGTATCAACATCACGATGCCTCGACGTTTGCTGGTAAAGATTGATTCCTTTGTCAGCGAGCATCCTCAGTTCGGTAATCGAAGCGCATTTCTTGCTGAGGCAGCACGTCGCGTGCTGCCATAGCGTTCAACCTCTCCCGTGGGTGAGGGCAACAGACCGCCGCTATTCAGCCTTCATCCACCCATATCCGCATTTCCCCTTCTCCCCGGTTAGCCCAGCTAAACCACGGAATAAAGGTCAACGTCCGGGGCTGGCGCTGTACCGGCGAGCGGTCGTACTGCCACAGCGCATCCGTTTCCTTCATGTGACACCCAATTCCCTCTGTCTGTATCAGCATCTTATGCGCGAAAATGCCTTTGCCTTCATACACCCGGAACTCGCTATCTCGGGGCAAGGAGAGGTTATGCAGGTTGGCGCCGTTATCAGCTTCTTCCATGCAGTAAACCAGCGGCCCGCGCTGTAGCGCGACTTTACCCGCCTGCTGGCGCACCTGGGGGTTACCGTACACGCGGCGGACCGGCATCGGTAGCGTCAGGGTCAGGGTGTCGCCTTCCTGCCAGCGGCGGTTGAGGTAGAGGTATCCGCGTGACGCTTCACCGGTAATGGCTTCGCCATTCAGCGAAACGGCAGGCTCCGCGCACCAGTCCGGCAGCCTGAGTGCCAGCGTGTGGGTGACCGGAACCGACGAGGTGATTTCGATCTTCACCTGCTCCTGCCACGGATAGTTACCGCTAATGCGCAGCTGTAGGGCGTTATCGCCCGCCGGAATGGCGACGTCGTTCCCCACGTACAGGTTTATCAGCAGCGCATCCGGGCGAACGGTATAAATGTAGTGCCCCAGCGAGGTCAGCACGCGGGCGATATTCGGCGGGCAGCAGGCGCAGCCGAACCAGCGCTGACGCACCGGCTTCACGTGGTCATAGATATGGTTAAAGGCCAGCGTTTTCGGATGCACTTCCAGTGGATTGACATAAAAGAAATGCTTACCGTCCAGCGCCATCCCGCCCAGCACCGTGTTGTACAGCGCGCGCTCCATCACGTCGGCGTAGTGGCCGTCTGCCTCCATCTCCAGCATCCGGCGGGCGAACATCATCAGGCCGATTGAGGCGCAGCTTTCGGCGTACACCGTATCGTTGGGCAGATCGTAATCGCTGCTGAACGCCTCCCCGCTGCTCTGCGAGCCAATCCCGCCGGTAATGTACAGCTGGCGCTGCGCCATGTTGTTCCACAGACGCAGACAGTCCCGGCGTTTCCCCTCGTCGTTGCTCAGGCGCGCCAGATGCGCCATGCCCGCCATCAGATAGACGAAACGCACGGCATGGCCGACGGCCGTTTGTTGTTCCGCAAGGGGCAGATGCGCCTGGCTGTAGGCTTTGTCCTTGACCATCCACGCCGGACCATAGGTGTTCCAGTAAGATGTTTTGCCGCGCTTCTCGTATTCGCTATCGTAGAAGTGAGGCTGCGCGCCGCGTTCTTCAATAAAGTATTTCACCAGATTGAGATAACGCGGCTCCTGCGTGACGTCGTACAGCCGCATCAGCGCCAGCTCGATTTCCGGGTGACCAGGGTAACCGTGTAGCTGTGTTTCTCCCGGGCCAAACACGCTGTCGATATGGTCCGCCAGCCTGCACACCACGTCCAGCAGGCGACGTTTTCCGGTTCCCTGGAAATACGCCACGCCCGCTTCAATCATATGCCCGGCGCAGTACAGCTCGTGGCATTCGGCCAGATTCGTCCAGCGTTCCTCGGGGGCTTTTACCGTAAAGTAGGTGTTGAGGTAGCCATCTTCACACTGCGCCGCCGCGACCAGCTCAATCACCTCGTCGGCGGTTTTTTCCAGTGCTGCATCCGGCTTCTGGCACAGCGACCACGCCACGGCTTCGAGCCATTTCGCCACGTCGCTGTCCTGAAACACCATCCCGTAAAACTCCCCCTGTTCCAGCCCGGCCGCGATGCGGAAGTTAGCGATGGCGTGGCTGGGTTCGGCCTCCGCCACGCGGTCGTTAAGCGCATCCCACTGGTAAGGGATCACCACGTCACGGACCAGCCGTTGATATTGCCCGAGAAACGGATCGTTGATTTTCAGCTGGTGCAGGTCGGGTTCCATTATGGACATAGCGTTCTCCTCAGGACGGTACGTGACGCTGGCGCAGGTCGGTGGAAATGCGCGACATCATTGGGTTATTAAGCCTGCACCAGCGGATAGCGACCGCCAGCAGCAGATGGAAAAGGGCAGGCAGCAGCGTCTCCATGGCGGTGATGCCGTGCAGTGAGGCTGGCGTCTGGTTGCCCGCGCCTGGCTGATAGGCCACGGCAATAAACACCAGGCTGATAATCCCGGCGCTGGACGCCCACGCAAGCTTGATGAAAAACAGGTTGAAGGCGAAGTTCATGCCCGACGAACGCACGCCGGTTTTCCACTCGCCGTAGTCATCGGCAAAGGCCATTAGCGAGAAGTGCAGCGGCAGGGTGAAGCCCAGGATCACGCCGTTGCTTAAAATGACGATCAGCCATAGCGTCTGGTGCGCCGGACCACCCGGCAGAAACCACATGCCCACCGCAAGCGCAGCGAGCACCAGGTTGGTGTAGTAGTAGAGTTTGACGGTATCAATACGGCGCGACAGCGGGCTGACGATCACTGCGCCCAGAATAGCGGCAAAGGTCACCATGGTGAAAAACAGCGAGGTGTACGCCGTGCTGCCCTGAAGCACGTAGGTGATAAAGTACATATATCCACCGCCGCGAATGTTGAAGACGTTGATCAGCAGAAACGACATCAACAACATCAGCAGCAGCTGATCGTTTTTACGCAGGCCCGCCAGGTGCTCGCGCAGGGTGAATTTGCCCATCAGCGCCAGCGGAACGCGTTCACGAACCCAGAAGAAGCAGCACAAGAACATCACCACGGCGATAGCGCACAGCACGCCAACGCCCAGTTGATAACCCTTCGCGGCATCGCCCTGACCCAGCTCCGCTACCAGCCACGGCAGGCCAACGGAGACCAAAAAGCCCGCCACGCCGCACAGCACAAAGCGCCAGGACTGGCAGGCGATCACCTCGTTGTGGCGGGTGGTCATGGTGTTGATCAGCGCGCAGTAGGGCACGTTGATGGCGGTATAGCCCACGGATAACAGCAAATAGGTGCCGAACGCCCAGGCGATTTTCACGCCCATGCTGGCTTCCGGAACGGTGAAGGTCATTACGCCGATAATGCCTATCGGGACGGCGACCCACAGCTGCCAGGGACGAAATCGGCCCCAGCGGCTCTGCGTGCGGTCAGCAATGACGCCCATCACCGGATCGGAAATGGCGTCAAACACGCGAAGGGCAATAAACAGCGTGCCCACCAGCGCAGGGGTGAGACCAAATACATCGGTATAGAAAAAGGTCAGAAAGTTCATGATCAGGCAGGTAATTACCGTGCCGCCCGCATCGCCCAGGCCGTAGCCCATTTTCTCGCGGACGGACAGCCGGTCATCGACTTTCTGTTTTGCAGCGTCTGCGTCTGTAATCGGTGTGGAAGTCATGAAGTAACTCCTCGGAGATCGAATTTATTATCGTATTTATGCTGGGTACCTCTTTATTCTGCATCGAACGGGAAGGCCAACAAGGGAAGGGAAAAGTATAAAAAGGTGACGATTCCGACCTGATGATAAAAATGTGATTCCGATCGGACAGATATTTTAATATTGATTAATAATCAACGGGTAAGTCGAATATTAACGACAATAAAAGCGGAATGGTGAATATCCATGCTCGAATTATCCATAGCGCTTCCGGTTAAGGTTCAAAATGGCGGGCTATTTATCTCCCGCGGAGTGGGCCGCCACCCTGCGCGAAAATTAACATCGTGGGAGATTATTTTTGTCGAAAAAGGGACTTTAACGATCCAGGAAGAAAATCATGTTTTTGATGTTAATGCGGGAGAGAGTTTATTGCTCTGGCCGCAGCGTCGGCATGTGGGCGTGGAGGATTTCCCGGCGGACCTGCGCTTTTACTGGCTGCATTTTGAGGTGGAGCCGCAAGATCCAACGTTACCCAACGCTGCTCCTCTGGCAATAGAACAACACTGCCGCGTAAGGGATGCGGAATATGTGATTGCGCTCTTTCGTCAATTCCTCAGCGAGCAGGAGAAATTACGGCGTAGCATGGCGCTGGAGATGATTTTATTATTGATTTTACAGCAGGTGTCGAACTCTTCAGGATATGAAGACAGCGCAGATCAGGCCGGCGCGGCGATGGCATGGAAGGCAAAACAGCTTATTCGCACGCAGTTTCATTTACCGATATCCACCTCGCAGCTGGCAAAAGCGTTGCACTGTAATGCAGATTATCTCGGGCGCGTCTTTCGCCGGACTTTCCATTTAACCCTGACGGAGGCGATACATCGCCAGCGCGTCAGGGCGGCGGAAAAACTCCTGCTCAACGACGCTGCGTCATTAACCGAGGTCGCAGCGCGCTGCGGCTTTAACGACGTGGGATATTTCCGGCAGATATTCTCGAAGCATACCGGGTTAACCCCCGCCGTCTGGAAACGGCGGTACTGTAAGGAGCATATTAATTCCGGTTGATTACTGCCCGTAATAGGCGTTCGCCCCGTGCTTGCGCAGATAATGCTTGTCCAGCAGCGCCTGCTGCATAGCCGGTAACTGTGGTGCGAGCTGGCGTGAGAACAGGCCCATATAGGCGCACTCTTCATCAGCCGCGTGCAGGGGATCGCTCCGTAGAAATAGTCTGCGTGTGTCGTGCCCCAGGCGGGTAAATCCTGTCCCGCCTGCGACCAGATGGTGGCGTGGCGGGAATGGGTATGTACGATGCCGCCAATCTCCGGATAACGGCGATACAGTGCCAGATGGGTTGGTGTATCAGAGGAGGGTTTTTTACTGCCTTCGACCACCAGACCGGTGGCAATGTTCACCACCACCATATCCTCCGCCGTCATCACGTCGTACTCCACGCCGGACGGCTTGATGACCATCATGCCGCTTTCGCGATCTCCATTTCGTTGTCGACGTCCCGCATGAAGCAGGTTGGCGAGAAAAACCTGCTCAAGCCTCTGCGCGAAACGGCAGAGGCGATATCAAAAGAGCTGGGTTTTAACGTGCGTGAGGGGTAGCGTGTTACTGGCTGCCTTCGTGCCACGCTTTTTCAATTTCTTCGGCGAGAATTTTGACGCCCGCTTCGATTTTTGCCGGATCGGGCACGTAGTTCATGCGCATGCACTGGTGCGTGTGCGGCCACGGCTTATCCAGACCCGGAAAGAAGTAATCGCCCGGCACCATCAGCACGCCACGCTTTTTCAGTCGCTGATAGAGCAGTTCTGTAGTGATCGGCAAATCCTTAAACCACAGCCACAGGAAAATCGCTCCTTCGGGTTTGTGGATCAGGCAGCGTTCTTCCGGTAAGTAGCGGCGAAGCGTCGCAATCGTCTCCTGAACGCGCTGGTAATAGAACGGTTTGATGACTTCATTAGACAGACGCAGCAGGTCGTTGCGTTTGATCATTTCGCACATCATCGCCGGGCCGATACCGCCTGGTGAAAGGCTGATAATGCCGTTCATATTGGTAATGGCGGTGATGATTTTCTCGTTGGCGATGATGATGCCGCAGCGGCTGCCCGGCAGACCCAGCTTGGAGAGGCTCATGCACAGGACAATGTTCGGGTTCCACAGCGGACGAGCTTCGCTGAAGATAATGCCCGGGAACGGCACGCCGTAGGCATTGTCGATCACCAGCGGGATGCCGTGCTGGTTCGCCAGGACATCCAGCTTCATCAGTTCGTCGTCGGTAATCACGTTGCCCGTTGGGTTCGTTGGGCGCGATACGCAGATCATCCCCGTCTCTTCACCAATATGCAGGTGTTCAAAATCGACGTGATATTTGAACTGGCCTTCCGGCAGCAGCTCGATGTTCGGGCGCGCGGAGACGAACAGATCCTCTTCCAGGCCGGAATCAGCATAGCCGATATACTCCGGTGCCAGCGGGAACAGCACCTTTTTGGTGGTGCCGTCGGCACGACGCCCTGCGAAGAGGTTAAACAAGTAGAAAAACGCGCTCTGGCTGCCGTTTGTTAGTGCAATATTCTGTGGTTCGATATCCCAGCCCAGCTCTTCACGCAGCATTTTGGCAAGGAGAGTCAGTAGCTCGGTTTTACCCTGCGGACCGTCGTAATTGCAGAGCGCATCGGTCGCTTTGCCGTTTTCCAGCATCTGCGCGAGCAGCGTCTGGAAATAGGTTGTCATCTCCGGAATTTGCGCCGGGTTTCCGCCGCCGAGCATGATGGCACCCGGTGTGCGCAGCCCGTCGTTGAGGTCCTCCATCAGGCGTGTAATGCCTGAATGGCGGGTGAATTTGTCGCCAAAAAGTGAAAACGTCATAGCAGGTGTTCTATCGAGCTTATTTTGAAAGTGGGTAACCATAACGCTAGCACTGTGCTGGTGCAAATCGGGAGATGTGGTCGGATTTGTTGTTTTGTATGGCCGAGAGGGATTTTTGTAGTGAATAGTTCTGGTGGGTTTCACCCCTCACCCCCGGCTCACTCCCCATGCGGGAAAAGGGCCAGGGTGAGGGGGGGGTAATTATTGATTACCCGCCCATACCACCATCACCTTATCGCCCTTGTGCTCGCGCACGAAGCCGTACGCCTCTTTCAGCGAAAGCGTGGTTTGCTTGCCTTCACCGATCGCCGGATGGCGGGCGCGGAACTGGCCCAGCGTTTGCCAGTGGGCGACGGTTAAGGCCTGCTTGCCCGTCACGTCCTGCCAGTTCATATCCGAGCGTGTACCCTGCAGCGGGTCAGACCCCGTCGGGCCAAACGGACGCTCGGATTCATCACCGTAATAGATTTGTACGCTGCCCGGTGCCAGCAGGAGCAGCTCCGCAGCGCGCTGGCCTCCTTCGCGGAACAGGCGTGTGTCATGGGAGGAGAGATAGCTCAGCACGTTGAAGCTTTGCAGCTTTTCCGCCATCTGCTGCCAGGTGAGATCCATATCGGCCAGGCAATCCACCGCTTTTGCCGCCTGCTCCTGATAATCAAAGTTGATCATCGCGTCGAAACCGTGGCGGTAATAGTCGCTTTGCATCACTCCGTGACCCCAGGACTCGCCGGTCATCCAGAACGGTGCGTTATCGAGCTTTTTGTCCGGGTTGGCCCCTTTCCACGCGGCCAGCGCCTGACTAGCCTGGTCCTTTAACTGTTGCCAGGCCGCAAGCTCGACGTGCTTCGCGGTATCCACCCGGAAACCGTCGATGCCGTAGTCGCGCACCCACTGGCTGAGCCAGTGGGTGAGATAGTCGCGCGGGGTATATCCCGGGATGGCTTTCGCGTGGGTATCGGGCTTGTGTTGGTAGAAATTGGGTAGCCCGGAAGGGGCGGTGGATTCCGTTTTCAGATCCGGTAGGAACGCCAGCGACATGGTTAAATCGTCGAAGCCGGGGTTGTCGTAATCACCGATGTCGGTGCGGATCCATTTTTTGCCCCACCATTTTTCCCATGCGGCTTTATCGCTAAAGTTGATGTAATCGTTGAAGCTATGCCAGCTTTGGCCCGCGCCCGGCTTCCAGTCCGTCCAGCGGTCGCCCAGGGTCTTTTTCAGCTCATCACCCTGCAGATACAGCGCGCCAAACTGGTACTCCTGCATGTCCGCAAGCGTCGCGTAGCCCGCGTGGTTCATGACGATATCGAACAGGATGCGAATGCCGCGCCTGTGCGCTTCATCAACAAGATGGCGCAGATCATCCTCGGTGCCCATGTTGGCATCGAGCTTCGTCCAGTCCTGGGTGTAGTAGCCGTGATAGGCATAGTGTGGGAAGTCCCCTTTGGTGCCACCGCCTACCCAGCCGTGGATCTGCTCAAGCGGGGAACTTATCCAGAGCGCGTTCACCCCCAGTTGCTGTAAATAGTCGAGCCTGCTGGCGAGCCCTTTGAGATCGCCACCATGGAAGGTGCCAATTTCCTGCATGCCGTCTTTGTGGCGACCGTAGCTGTTGTCGTTGCCCGGGTCGCCATTCACAAAGCGGTCGGTTAGCACAAAATAGACGGTGGCGTTCTGCCAGCTAAACGGCGCTGGTTTGTCGGTTTCGGCGCGCTCAAGCAGCAGCAGGCCACCACTGCTGGCGTCTGGCTGCAGGGTTATGTTTCCGTTCTGCACCGTCGCGGTCTGTTTGCTGTAGAAATCACGCACCACGGTGCCTTCCGGGAAGGTATGGCTGACGTCCAGCGTCAGCGGTTTACCGTCCCACTTCGGGCACTGGCGGATAACGCTTGCAACCGGCAGTTTTGCGGTGCTCTGAATTGTCAGCAGCAGCGTGGGCGTGCCGGATCGGGTATCAATCCGCATCTGGTATTCACCGTCGCGGAAAAGGCGCCACTGCGGCGGAGACCCGTCGCAGGGCTTGAGCGACAGCATCTCATTGAGTTTTATCGCCTCCGAAGGCTGCCAGCACGTCTTGTCAAAACCCAGCGTCAGAGGACGCGTACCCTTCGTAAGCTTTGCCTGGCTGGTGAAAACCCCGGTGCCTTCGGCGCGAAATGCGTTAAACCCCGGCGATGACCAGTCGGCATGTGCCAGAGCGGGTAACATCAGAAAAGCTAATGCGGTGCGTTTCATTCCATTTTCCTGTCGCGGCATTTTTGACCAGTGTGCCATCAGGTTGTGGTTAAAAACTCATCCCCCATCGCTTTCTGTCGGGAGGATCTGTGAGGATGAGTGATCCCGCGCGAAATGAGACAGTTATCTGCGATATCGCACACATTTTTTCAGGAATGATGTTTTTATGAGCAAGTTTCAGGTGACATAGTTTCGGATTTGGACTATTTCTATACGTGCTCTTGAAGTCTATTTTTGATATGATTTGAGATTCCGCTCTCAAATTTGTGAAAAAAATAAGGTGTTGGGATGATTACATCCGACCAGGAGACCTAATGATATCGACTCCCATTCGACGATATGGGGCCGCGATACTCATGTTACTCACCACGACATTTTCGGGTGGGGTGCTTGCGAAGACGCACACGGATACAACGAGTAAGAAAGCCCACGTAATAAAGACGACAAGTAGTAAGGTTAGCAGTAAACAAGAGTATTCTCGCAATAGTGCAAAGAGTAGTTCACTTCCTGATTTGCGAAAATACCCTTCCGGAACACCAAGAAAAAAAGCGTTTCTCCGGACGGTAATGCCTTACATAACAAGTCAAAATGCCGCGATTACGGCGGATCGTAACTGGTTAATTTCAAAACAGTACGATAGCCGCTGGTCGCCGTCTGAACGCGCGCGTCTGAAAGACATCACGAAGCGCTACAAACTGAGCTGGAACGGTAACACGCGTCGCGTACCGTGGAATGCTCTCCTTGAGCGTGTGGACATTATCCCAGGCAGCATGGTAGCGACCATGGCAGCAGCCGAAAGCGGCTGGGGAACGTCTAAGCTGGCGCGTAATAACAACAACCTGTTCGGCATGAAATGTGCGAAAGGGCGTTGTAATAATGCGCCCGGCAAAGTGAAGGGCTATTCTCAGTTTGAATCAGTAAAAGATTCCGTGAATGCTTACGCGGTGAATCTTAATACGCACCCGGCCTACTCATCGTTCCGCAAATCACGCGCTCAGTTGCGTAAAGCGGATCAGGAAGTAACGGCCAGCGCAATGATTCACAAGCTAAAAGGTTATTCGACGAAGGGAAATAGCTATAACAACTATCTGTTCGCTATGTACCAGGATAACCAGCGCTTAATTGCCGCCCATATGTAATCTTAAAAAACGCCTTCCAGTGGAAGGCGTTTCCTTTTCTATATCAGCACCTCGCTGTGGCGATCCCGGTACTCTTTCGGCGTGGTGTCATACTCTTTGCGAAACACCGAATAGAAATACTGCAGCGACGGATAGCCGCACATCTGCGAGATTTCGTTGATCGACAGTGACGTGGAGACAAGCAGGCTGCGGGCCTTCTCCAGCTTCTCCGCATGAATGACGGCATGAATGGTTTCGCCCACCTCTTCTTTGAATCGCTTCTCCAGATTCGAGCGGGAAATGCCCACCGAGTCCAGGACCTGATCGACCTTAATCCCTTTGCAGGCGTGGTTGCGGATATAGTGCATGGCCTGAATGACGGCCGGGTCGCTTAGGGAGCGATAATCGGTTGAGCGACGCTCAACGACGCGGACGGGGGGAACCAGCAGGCGCTGAAGCGGCAGAGCCTCTTTATCCAGCAGACGGTGCAACAGCTTTGCCGCCTGATAGCCCATCTGGCGCGTGCCCTGTGCTACGGAGGAGAGCGCCACGCGGGACAGGTAGCGGGTCAGTTCTTCGTTATCAATGCCAATCACGCACAGTTTTTCGGGCACCGGGATATGCAAATGTTCGCAGACCTGCAGCACGTGTCGGGCCCGGGCGTCCGTAACGGCAATAATGCCGGTTTGCGGTGGCAGCGTTTGCAGCCAGTCCGCCAGGCGGTTTTGCGCGTGCTGCCAGTTTTCCGGTGCGGTTTCCAGCCCCTGATAGACCACGCCGCGGTACTTCTCCTGTGCGACCAGCTGGCAAAATGCATGTTCACGCTCCACGGCCCAGCGCTTGCCGCTGGTGGCGGGTAAACCATAAAACGCGAAGCGATGGACGCCTTTCTCCTTTAAATGGAGAAAGGCGGCCTCGACCAGGGCATGGTTATCGGTGGCGATGTAGTGGACCGGCGGGTAGTGTTCGGGTGAATGATACGAGCCGCCGACGCCCACAATCGGCACGTCGACGTCGGTCAGCAACTGCTCGATGATGGGATCGTCATAGTCGGCGATGACGCCATCACCCAGCCAGTCTTTGATGTTCTCCAGACGGGTGCGGAAATCTTCTTCAATAAAAATATCCCATTCGGATTGCGACGCCTGCAAATATTCACCCACGCCTTCTACCACCTGACGGTCGTAGGCTTTGTTGGCATTGAATAACAACGTAATGCGGTGACGCTTTTCAAACATGGCTCGCTTCCCAATTAAGTCACAATGCGGTTATCAGGCTCGTCGCTTGGTGGCAGAGTCCATCCAGACTGCCAGTAAAAGAATGGCCCCCTTGACGATATACTGCCAAAACGTCGGGACGTCCATCATACTCATCCCGTTATCCAACGACGCCATGATAAATGCCCCCATGACCGCGCCCGCCACGCTACCGATACCGCCTGCGAGGCTGGTGCCACCGATGACGCAGGCAGCGATAGCATCCAGCTCGGCGATGTTACCGGCGGAAGGAGAGCCTGCCCCCAGACGCGAGCTGAGGATCAACCCGGCGATAGCGACCATCAGGCCGTTAATGGCGAAAACCACCAGCTTGGTACGTTCAACGTTAATACCCGACAGGCGAGCAGCTTCAAGGTTGCCGCCGATGGCATAAATACGACGTCCAAATGCGGTGCGCGTCGCCATAAACATGCCGCCGAGCAGTAACAGCGCCAGCAGCAGTACCGGCGTCGGAACGCCGCGATAGTCGTTAAGAAGCCAGATGGCGCCCAGCACAATGACCGCCGTCAGCGCCTGACGTCCTACCACGGACGTTGACGCTGGCGACGCAAGACCCAGCGCCTGACGGCGTATACGTCCACGCCATTGCCACGCGACAAACGCCAGCAGTCCCACCACGCCGATAGTAAAGCCTATGCTGTCCGAGAGGTAACTCTGGCCAATTTGCGACATCGCCGCGCTGGTCGGGGAGACGGTCGTGCCGTTAGTGATACCGATCAGGATCCCGCGGAAGGCCAGCATTCCCGCCAGGGTGACGATAAACGATGGCACCTTCCGATAGGCAACCCACCAGCCATTCCAGGCCCCTAAAACCAGCCCCAGTACCAGCGTAACCGCCACGGTCAGCGGCAGCGGCCAGCCGAGCCAGACGTCAAAAATGGCCGCCACGCCGCCGAGAAGACCCATCATCGACCCGACCGACAGGTCGATTTCCGCAGAGATGATCACGAACACCATGCCCACGGCCAGGATGCCGGTGATGGCGGTCTGGCGGAGCAGGTTTGAGACGTTACGCGCGCTTAAGTACGAGCCATCCGTCATCCACGTGAAGAACAGCATGATGACGATAATCGCCGCGATCATCACGAAAACCTGCAGGTTCAGCGCTTTTAGCCCCGCGAACGCGCCGGGCGACGGAACAGCGACTTTGATATCAGACGGATTGCTTTTCGACATGACGTTCGCTCCTTAAAGCGGCTTCCATCACCTGCTCCTGCGTCAGGTTCTGGTTAATCAGGTTGGCTTTCAGTTTCCCCTCGTGCATGACCAGCACGCGGTCGCTCAGACCGAGCACTTCGGGTAACTCAGACGAGATGACAATGACGGCAATTCCTTGCTGTACAAGCTGATTAATCAGTTTGTAGATTTCGTATTTGGCACCGATATCGATCCCGCGCGTCGGCTCATCAAGGATTAATATGCGTGGATTGAGGAGCAGACAGCGCGCCAGAATCGCCTTCTGCTGGTTACCACCGCTCAGTCGGCCAATCGCCAGTTCCGGTGAGGAGGTTTTGACCTTAAGACGGGCAAGCGACTGGAGGATGCACTGCTGCTCAGCGGCATCATCCAGGCTGCTCAGCGTGCCGGAGAACCGATCGAGTGCCGCAAGGGTGATGTTTTTACCCACCGCCATGACCGGTACGATGCCGTCTTTTTTGCGGTCTTCCGGCACCATGGCAATGCCGCGAGCAATCGCCTGCTGGCAGTTGTCGATTCTCACGGGCTGGCCGTCTATATATATCGTGCCCTCCCAGCGCCCTGGCCACACGCCAAACAGGCACTGCACGGCTTCGGTACGCCCGGCACCGACGAGCCCAGCAATCCCAAGAATTTCGCCGCTGTGAAGGGAAAACGAAACGTTATTGACCCGCTTAATGTGGCGGTTAACGGGGTGCCACGCGGTCAGGTTTTCCACGCGCAGCACTTCACCGCCCGTAGTGTGGGGCTCATTCGGGTAGAGCGCGGTCAGCTCGCGGCCCACCATCATGGTGATGATGTCATCTTCACTCATGCCCGCAGCTTCACGCGTGCCGATGTGTTGCCCGTCGCGGATCACGCAGATGGTGTCCGAAATGGCTTTTACCTCGTTCAGCTTGTGCGAAATATAGATGCAGGCGATACCGTGGTTTTGCAGATCGCGGATGATATTGAGCAGAACCGCAGTTTCCTGTTCGGTGAGTGACGCCGTTGGCTCATCGAGGATCAGCAGCCTGACCTGTTTATTCAGCGCCTTCGCAATTTCGACCAGCTGCTGTTGCCCCAGCCCCAGATCGCCCACGCGGGTATCCGGTGAAATGTTGAGGCTCACCTGCGCCAGCAGCTTTTCACAGCGGAGCGTCATGGTGTCGTAATCCAGCACGCCGTGGCGGGAAATCTCGGCTCCGAGGAAGATGTTCTCCAGCACGGTGAGATGTTTCACCAGCGCCAGCTCCTGGTGGATGATGGCGATGCCTTTACGTTCGGTGTCGCGAATGTGCGTCGCCTGGATGACTTCACCGGCAAAGACAATTTCGCCTTCGTAACTGCCGTGCGGGTAGATCCCACACAGGACTTTCATCAGCGTTGATTTGCCCGAACCGTTCTCGCCACACAGCGAAACCACTTCGCCAGGGTTCAACCGGAGACTGACGTTGTCGACGGCTTTCACCGCGCCGAAGCGCTTGGTGATGCTTTTCATTTCAAGTAAATAAGGCATAACTGCTCCACATAACCCGAGGGAAGAACAGTACAACGTGATGCGCCCCCGCAGAGCAGGGGCAGCGCCGGATTACAGTTCGCTCTTCTTGTGGAAACCGTCTTTAATAACGGTGGCGTCAATGTTCTCTTTATTGACTTCAATTGGCGTGAGCAGGCGAGCCGGAACGTCTTTCAGGCCGTTATTCAGCGTTGCATCTGCTTTAGGTTGCTTACCGTTGCCCAGCTCAACGGCAATTTCCGCCGCCGTATTGGCAAGTTCGGTAATCGGTTTGTAGACCGTCATGGTCTGAGTACCTGCGATAATGCGTTTTACGCCCGCCAGGTCGGCATCCTGACCAGAAATCGCGACTTTACCGGCCAGTCCCTGGGCACTCAGAGCCTGAATAGCCCCGCCTGCTGTGGCATCGTTGGAGGCCACGACAGCATCAATTTTGTTGTTATTAGCCGTCAGCGCATTTTCCATAATCTTCAGGGCATTTTCTGGTAACCATCCGTCGGCCCACTGATCGCCGACCACCTTAATTTTGCCGCTGTCGATGTACGGCTTAAGGACCTTCATTTGCCCTTCGCGGAACAGTTTGGCGTTGTTATCCACCGGCGAACCGCCCATCAGGAAATAATTGCCTTGAGGCACTTTGTCGATCAGGCTTTGCGCCTGTAATTCGCCCACCTTTTCATTGTCGAAGGAAATATAATAATCAATATCGGCGTTATTAATCATGCGGTCATAAGCGAGAACTTTTATGCCTTCCTGCTTCGCTTCTTTCACCACGTTACTTAATACCTGGCCGTTATAAGGGATAATGACCAGAACATCGACTCCCCGGTTGATCATATTCTCGATCTGCGACATTTGCGTTTCTTCATTGCCGTTAGCCGACTGAACAAACACATTCGCACCGAGTGATTCCGCTTTTTTCACAAAAATATCGCGATCTTTTTGCCAGCGCTCCAGACGCAGGTCATCAATCGCCATGCCAATTTTGACCTCCTTGGCATGCCCTGCAAAGCTTACAAGGAGGAGCGTAGTGCAGAGTGTTAGGGTCAGGTTCTTTATCTTCATAATTATTAGGCCTTTTTGTAGGGGTATGTGTTGCTGAGATAAAAGAAACATTCACTGCTGGGTCGCAGCAAATTTTTAACGCGGAAAGGCGGGCTGGCAATTACAGATTTTTATCTTCTCATTACGATATTTGGTTTATTTCTGAATTTATGACCGCGATCGGATTTTAAAATTCGTAACGCCTTAATTACATTTGATTCTGGAATGCGCGCCGAAAAATAGTTTGTCTGCGCATTATTTTGCGAGCCAGCGCACAGTTGTGCATTCTCTCAATAGCAGTGTGAAATAACGTAATTGAGCAACCCAAAATGTCTATTCACTATTACTCCTGAATCAACGACTCGCCGCATACCCTGATTATGGAGCTCAATATGCAAGCTTATTTCGACCAACTCGATCGCGTTCGTTACGAAGGCCCAAAAACGACCAATCCTTTAGCATTTCGTCACTACAATCCGGATGAGCTGGTGCTGGGTAAGCGCATGGAAGATCATCTGCGCTTTGCCGCCTGTTACTGGCATACCTTCTGCTGGAACGGTGCCGATATGTTCGGCGTGGGTTCCTTTGACCGTCCGTGGCAACAGCCGGGTGAGGCCATCGAGCTGGCGAAACGCAAAGCCGACGTGGCGTTTGAGTTCTTCCACAAGCTGAACGTGCCGTACTACTGCTTCCATGATGTTGACGTATCGCCGGAAGGGGCGTCGCTGAAAGAGTACCTGAACAATTTTGCGCAGATGGTGGACGTGCTGGCAGAAAAACAGCAGCAAAGCGGCGTGAAGCTGCTCTGGGGTACGGCAAACTGCTTCACCAACCCACGCTACGGTGCGGGTGCGGCCACCAACCCGGATCCGGAAGTGTTTAGCTGGGCGGCTACGCAGGTGGTGACGGCAATGAACGCTACGCATCAGCTGGGCGGCGAAAACTATGTCCTGTGGGGCGGCCGAGAAGGCTATGAAACCCTGCTCAATACCGACCTGCGCCAGGAGCGCGAGCAGATTGGCCGTTTTATGCAGATGGTTGTCGACCATAAGCACAAAATCGGCTTCCGCGGCACGCTGCTGATCGAGCCTAAACCGCAGGAACCAACCAAGCATCAGTACGACTATGATGTCGCCACCGTGTATGGCTTCCTGAAGCAGTTTGGTCTGGAAAAAGAGATCAAAGTGAATATTGAGGCTAACCACGCTACCCTGGCGGGCCACTCATTCCATCACGAAATTGCCTCTGCGATTGCGCTGGGCATCTTCGGATCGGTAGATGCGAACCGCGGCGATCCGCAGCTGGGCTGGGATACCGACCAGTTCCCGAACAGCGTGGAAGAGAATGCGCTGGTGATGTACGAGATCGTCAAAGCGGGCGGTTTCACCACCGGCGGCCTTAACTTTGACGCCAAGGTGCGTCGCCAGAGCACCGACAAATACGATCTGTTCTACGGCCACATTGGCGCGATGGACACCATGGCGCTGGCGCTGAAAGTGGCGGCGCGTATGATTGAAGACGGCGAGCTGGATAAGCGCGTGGCGAAGCGCTACAGCGGCTGGAACAGTGAGCTGGGCCAGCAAATTTTGAAGGGTCAGTTATCGCTTGCGGACATCGCGAAGTACGCTGAACAACAGCAGCTGGCGCCGCAGCACCAGAGCGGGCATCAGGAATTGCTGGAAAACCTGGTTAATCACTACCTGTTCGATAAATAACAGCATCCAGGCCCGGTAAGCGGAAGCGCCACCGGGCATTTCTGTCAAAGGAGTCACCACAATGTATATCGGGATCGATCTTGGCACATCGGGTGTGAAAGCCATCCTGTTAAGCGAGCAGGGCGACGTGTTAGCAACGCAGACTGAAAAGCTGCAGGTTTCACGCCCGCATCCGCTGTGGTCGGAGCAGGACCCGGAGCAGTGGTGGCAGGCGACGGATCGCGCGATAAAAGCCTTAGGCGAGCAGCACAGCCTGCGCGACGTGAAAGCGCTGGGCATTGCCGGACAAATGCATGGTGCAACGTTGCTGGATAGCCAGCATCGCGTTCTGCGCCCGGCTATTCTCTGGAACGATGGCCGCTGTGCGGAAGAGTGCGCAATCCTTGAAGCGCGTGTGCCCACGTCCCGCGAGATTACGGGCAACCTGATGATGCCGGGCTTCACCGCACCAAAACTTTTGTGGGTACAGCGCCACGAGCCGGAGATTTTCCGTCAGGTGGCGAAAGTCCTGTTGCCAAAAGACTATCTGCGTTTTCGCATGACAGGCGATTTCGCCTCCGACATGTCAGATGCCGCCGGCACGATGTGGCTCGACGTGGCGAAGCGCGACTGGAGCGAGGTGATGCTGGATGCCTGCCATCTGACGCGGGAACATATGCCCGCGCTGTTCGAAGGCTGTGAGGTGACGGGTACGCTGCTGCCAGACGTTGCGGAACGCTGGAATATGCCTGCCGTACCGGTGGTGGCCGGGGGCGGTGATAACGCGGCGGGTGCTGTCGGCGTCGGCATGGTTGAGGCGGGGCAGGCAATGCTGTCGCTGGGAACTTCTGGGGTCTATTTTGCCGTCAGCGACGGCTATCGCAGTAATCCCGAAAGCGCTGTGCACAGTTTCTGTCATGCGCTTCCGGGAAAATGGCATTTGATGTCGGTGATGCTGAGCGCGGCATCCTGCCTGGACTGGGCGGCGAAGCTTACCGGCATGGCGGACGTTCCGGCACTCATTGCGGCGGCGCAGCAGGCGGATGACGCGGCGAGTACCGTCTGGTTTTTACCCTATCTTTCTGGCGAGCGTACGCCGCACAACAACCCGGAAGCGAAAGGGGTATTCTTTGGCCTAACCCATCAGCACGGCCCGGCAGAGCTGGCGCGTGCGGTTCTGGAAGGTGTGGGGTATGCGCTGGCCGACGGAATGGATGTAGTGCACGACTGCGGCCTGAAACCGGCGAGCGTCACCCTGATTGGCGGCGGCGCGCGAAGCCCTTACTGGCGACAGATGCTGGCGGATATCAGCGGGTTGCAGCTGGATTTCCGCACGGGAGGGGATGTAGGCCCCGCGCTCGGCGCCGCGCGTCTGGCGCAGATCGCTATGAACCCGGACAAGCCGCTTTCGCAACTGCTGCCGCAGCTTACGCTTGAACAGGCGCATGTGCCTGACGCGGCAGGACATGCCCGTTATGCCGAAAGGCGCGAGGTGTTCCGCAAAATCTATCAGCAGCTGCTGCCGCTGATGTCATAAACTCGCTTGTCCGACAGAGGCACGAGGATGTCCTTTTTTGGTCTGTGCGTGCCTCTCTTTCCTTGCCAGTATGGTGACACACCCACTGGCGAGGAGATTTATCATGTCACGCATTGCACTCATCAATATTGATACTCAGCAGTCCTTCCATCATCGCCCTTACTGGCAGGAGGGCGACATTCCTGCCTTTCAGCAGGCGATGCTGGGGCTGATTGAAGGCTGCCAGGCGCGCGGTATTCCTGTCGTTGATATTTTTCATGTGGATGAAGACGGCCCCTTCACGCTGCAAAGCGGCTATGTCAAACCGATGGCCTTTTTGCGTCATCAGCCGGATGTGGTTTTCCAGAAACACGTCCATAATGCCTTCACGGATACCGGGCTTGACCGCTGGCTGCGCGAGCGTGATATCAACCAGCTGATTATCTGCGGCATTCGCACGGAACAATGCTGTGAAACCACCGCTCGGGTAGCATCCGATCTGGGTTATGCTGTGACGTTTGTGAGCGAGGCAACGCTGACGTTTCCCATGATGTACAAGGGCATTACCCTGAGCGCAGCGGAAATTCGCCATCGTACCGAGACGGTACTGGCCGGGCGTTTTGCCGAAATTAAAACGGTAGCGGAGACGCTGGAGTCACTGTAATGCGCATCGACGTCTGGTTCGTGATGTTACCCGGGGTACTGGCACTGGATATGTCAGGCCCGGCGGAGACCTTTGTGCTGGCTGGCGACGCGTTTCGTCTGCATTACATTGGGCCGCAGCCGGAGGTTCCAACGTCGATAGGCCTGACGATGGGCGGCATCCAGCCGTTGCCGGAAAGTCTGCCTCCGGGGAGTCTGCTGGTCCTGCCGGGGGTGAGCGACTCCCGCGTTCAGTTCTCAACGCCGCAGGCGCAGCAGATCCAGCACTGGCTAATGCGTCTGCAGCCGGTCATTCAGCGCCGGGATATCACGGTGATGTGCGTCTGTTCTGGTGCACTGCTGGCGGCGAAATCGGGCCTGCTGAATAACAAACAGTGCACAACCCATCATGACGTTATCAGCCGTTTACGCACTGTGGCTCCCACGGCGACGATTAAAGAAAACCGCATCTTTGTACAGGACGAGAATATCTGGACCAGCGCGGGGATCACGTCGGGCATCGATCTGGCGCTGCATATGATTAACCGCCTGTGCGGTCCCGAAAAGGCGCTGGCCGTGGCGCGCGAGATGGTGGTCTGGTTCCGCCGTTCCGGTGACGATCCCCAGCTTTCACCGTGGCTGCGCTATCGCAACCATCTTCATCCGGCGATCCATCGGGCGCAGGATGCGCTCACCGCCGAGCCGCAAAAAACGTGGAGCTTGCCTGATATCGCCGCACTGGCGCACGTCAGCCCGCGCCATCTCACCCGGCTTTTCCAGACGCATTTAGGGATTAGCGTCCGCGATTATCTGGAGCAGCTGCGTCTGGCGGTGGCGGAGCAGTGGCTGATGCAGGGGCGCGGCGTGGAACAGGCCTCGCTGGCGGCAGGGTTTTCCTCCCCGCGCCAGTACCACCGCGCCCGGCAGCGCAGCGTTAGCTGACGAAGCGGCGGGTATCTATTTTTTGCAGCAGCATCGACAGCAGCAGGCTGATAACCAGCGTAGCGGCAAAAATCCAGACGATATCCAGCGCCGGCCAGCTTTTGAGCTCAACGCCCCTCGTTCGCAGGGCGTGGATCACCAGCGCGTGAAAACCGTAAATTCCCAGCGAGTGCCGCGAGATAAAGCCCAGCACGGGAAGGGGACGCGCATTCAGGGTGTTTTTAACGAGCGTGAGCAGCGATACGGCACAGATAAAGACCATCGGCCCGCAATACAGATACCAGGTATCGGCAAAATTGCCGCGCCACTGAAGCTCATGCAGCGTCCCGCGTGAAATCACCGCCACGCCGGCGATAAACAGCGCTCCGCAGAGCCAGTTCAGACCGCGCTTTTGCGTGTCCATCATTCCGATGGCGCGCCCCAGCATGCCGTAAAGCACGTAGTAGAAGGTGTCGCCGTTGATATAGAGATTTACCGGCAACCATTCGAAACCGTCGATTTTCTGCGAAACCGTGTTCGGGTTGGCGACAATGCCAATCACCACCATCAGGGCCAGAAGCATTTTCCCGCTGACGTTTTTCACCTGAATGAGCGGAGAGACCAGATAGATAACGATGATGGCGAAGAAGAACCACAGGTGGTAGAAAACCGGTTTTTGCAGCAAATATTTGAGGGATAACCCGGCGTTAATGGAGGTAAACAGGGTGATATAGAGCAGGGCAACGGCGCTGTAGAACCCCAGACAGGCCGCGATGCGGACGAAGTGCCTCGGCTGCGCGCTACGCTCGCCAAAAAAGAGAAAGCCGGAAATCATAAAAAACAGCGGCACGCTGACGCGCGACGCTGAGTTGAGGATATTGGCAATATCCCAGTTAACGGGGCTGATGCTGTGGGCATTCGTGACATACCAGGTCGTCGTGTGGATCATGACCACCATCAGACACGCTATTCCTCGCAGGTTATCAATCCAGTTAATTTTTGACGGCATCAGTTCCTCGTATTCCCTGTAAAGTGAGTGGGACTCCCATTGTCCAAAAGTCTTCGTTTGGAAAATTCTGAGTTTTATGCGCAGGCTTGCCGGGAGACCGCGAGATTCGCAGAATGGCAGACCTTAATCTATAAAAGTGTTGATATTAAAAATAACAGCCGCTGACCAGGACGGTAATAAAAATGATGATGAAGCGTGTGGCATCACTCTTTCTGCTGTTGATGCTGGCAGGATGCAGTGCGCCACAGGAAGTCCCCGTGCAAAAAGCGCAGCAGGGAAAAATAAGCCCGGAACGTTCGCTGAATATGGAAGCGCTCTGTAAAGAGCGGGCCGCTCGGCGCTATAACTCGGACGTTCAGAAAATTAACGTCATCGGATTCGAGCGCTTTCAGGGCAGCTATGAGCTTAGAGGGTATACGGCGCGTAAAGAGGGCTTTGTCTGCTCGTTTGATGCGGACGGTCAGTTTTTACATCTCTCCATGCGCTAGCCTGCTCGCATAATCAACAACCAGACGCCGCCAGCGTTCTGGCCGGAAGGCTTATTTCCCAATTTTCCCTAAACAACCCCGTTTCGTACTGTATATCTTGCAGCCAGCGGGTATACTGGTCCCTTCCATTTAAAACCACACGTATCCAGCACGAAATACTATGCAAAAGTTTGATACCAAGACCTTCCAGGGCCTGATCCTGACCTTACAGGATTACTGGGCTCGTCAGGGCTGTACCATTGTTCAACCTTTGGACATGGAAGTCGGCGCCGGCACTTCACACCCGATGACCAGCCTGCGCGCGTTGGGGCCAGAGCCAATGGCGACCGCGTATGTGCAGCCTTCCCGTCGTCCGACCGATGGTCGTTACGGTGAAAACCCGAACCGTCTGCAGCATTACTATCAGTTCCAGGTGGTGATTAAGCCATCACCCGACAACATTCAGGAACTGTATCTCGGGTCGCTGAAAGAGCTGGGTATGGATCCAACCATCCACGACATCCGTTTCGTGGAAGACAACTGGGAAAACCCAACGCTGGGTGCCTGGGGTCTCGGTTGGGAAGTGTGGCTGAACGGCATGGAAGTGACCCAGTTCACCTACTTCCAGCAGGTTGGCGGTCTGGAATGTAAGCCAATCACCGGTGAAATCACCTACGGTCTGGAACGTCTGGCCATGTACATTCAGGGCGTAGACAGCGTTTACGACCTGGTCTGGAGCGACGGCCCGCTGGGTAAAACCACCTACGGCGACGTGTTCCATCAGAACGAAGTGGAGCAATCCACCTATAACTTCGAATACGCGGACGTGGACTTCCTGTTCACCTGCTTCGAGCAGTACGAGAAAGAGGCACAGCAGCTGCTGGCGCTGGAAACTCCGCTGCCGCTGCCTGCCTACGAGCGTATTCTGAAGGCCGCCCACAGCTTCAACCTGCTGGACGCCCGCAAAGCGATCTCCGTGACTGAACGTCAGCGCTACATTCTGCGTATTCGCACCCTGACCAAAGCCGTTGCAGAAGCTTACTACGCGTCCCGTGAAGCCCTTGGCTTCCCGATGTGCAACCGAAACAAATAAGAGGCGGCCATGTCTGAGAAAACTTTCCTGGTGGAAATCGGCACCGAAGAGCTGCCACCAAAAGCCCTGCGCAGCCTGGCTGAATCTTTTGCTGCGAACGTGACCGCCGAGCTGGATAACGCTGGCCTGGCGCACGGTAAAATTGAGTGGTTTGCTGCACCGCGTCGTCTGGCGCTGAAAGTGGCAAATCTGGCGGCGTCTCAGCCGGATCGTGAAGTTGAAAAACGTGGCCCGGCGATTGCCCAGGCGTTTGACGCGGAAGGCAAGCCAAGCAAGGCTGCCGAAGGCTGGGCGCGCGGCTGCGGCATCACCGTCGATCAGGCCGAGCGTCTGACCACCGATAAAGGCGAATGGCTGCTGTATCGTGCCCACGTGAAAGGCGAAAGCGCGGAAGCGCTGCTGCCAAACATGATCGCCACTTCGCTGGCGAAGCTGCCGATTCCTAAGCTGATGCGCTGGGGCGCGTCTGACGTACACTTCGTGCGTCCTGTACACACCGTGACCCTGCTGCTGGGCGACACCGTTATCCCGGCGACCATTCTGGGCGTGGCGTCCGATCGCGTGATCCGCGGCCACCGCTTTATGGGCGAGCCAGAGTTCACCATCGACAATGCCGACCAGTATCCGCAGATCCTGCTGGAACGCGGTAAAGTGATTGCCGACTATGAACAGCGTAAAGCCAAAATTAAAGCGGACGCGGAAGAAGCGGCGCGTAAGATTGGCGGTAATGCCGACCTGAGCGACAGCCTGCTGGAAGAGGTCACTTCTCTGGTGGAATGGCCGGTTGTGCTGACCGCGAAATTCGAAGAGAAATTCCTGGCCGTTCCGGCAGAAGCGCTGGTGTACACCATGAAGGGTGACCAGAAGTACTTCCCGGTTTACGCCAACGACGGCAAGCTGCTGCCAAACTTCATCTTCGTGGCGAACATCGAATCGAAAGATCCGAGCCAGATTATCTCCGGTAACGAGAAAGTGGTGCGCCCGCGTCTGGCGGATGCCGAGTTCTTCTTCAATACCGACCGTAAAAAGCGTCTGGAAGATAACCTGCCGCGCCTGCAGACCGTGCTGTTCCAGCAGCAGCTGGGTACGCTGCGCGACAAAACCGACCGTATCGCGGAGCTGTCCGGCTGGATCGCCCGTGAAATCGGTGCCGACGTTAACCACGCGACCCGTGCGGGCCTGCTCTCCAAATGCGACCTGATGACCAACATGGTGTTCGAATTCACCGACACCCAGGGCGTAATGGGCATGCACTACGCGCGTCACGATGGCGAAGCGGAAGACGTGGCCGTAGCTCTGAACGAGCAGTATCAGCCGCGCTTTGCGGGCGACGATCTGCCGTCCAACCCGGTTGCCTGCGCTGTAGCGATTGCCGATAAGATGGACACCCTGGCGGGTATCTTCGGCATCGGCCAGCATCCGAAAGGCGATAAAGACCCGTTTGCGCTGCGTCGTGCCGCGCTGGGCGTGCTGCGCATCATCGTTGAGAAGAACCTGAACCTTGATCTGCAGACCCTGACCGAAGAAGCGGTGCGTCTATACGGCGACAAGCTGACCAACGCGAACGTTGTGGATGACGTGATCGACTTTATGCTCGGCCGTTTCCGCGCGTGGTATCAGGACGAAGGTTACACCGTCGACACCATTCAGGCAGTGCTGGCGCGTCGTCCGACTCGTCCGGCTGACTTCGATGCGCGTATGAAGGCGGTTTCCCACTTCCGTACGCTGGAAGCGGCATCTGCCCTGGCTGCGGCCAACAAGCGTGTATCCAACATCCTGGCGAAATCCGACGAGACGCTGAACGAGCGCGTGAACGCCGCAACCCTGAAAGAGCCTGAAGAGATCGCTCTGGCGATGCAGGTTGTGGTGCTGCGCGACAAGCTCGAGCCGTACTTCGCGGAAGGCCGTTACCAGGAAGCGCTGGTGGAGCTGGCGGAGCTGCGTGACGTGATCGACGCCTTCTTCGAGAAAGTGATGGTGAACGTAGAAGATAAAGAACTGCGTATTAACCGTCTCTCCATGCTCGAAAAACTGCGCGAGCTGTTCCTGCGCGTGGCGGATATTTCGCTGCTGCAGTAATGTGCCCATTGTAACAAATGCTAAAAACCCGCTTCGGCGGGTTTTTTTATGGGTCTTTTGTAGACCGGATAAGCGCAGCGCCATCCGGCAGGTTTAGCCGATCGCGATTGTGCTTTCGTCTGTCTGCAGCCAGCGCGGTGCCTTCAGCGTATCAGCAAAGTAGCTGACCAGCTCGCACAGCAAATCTTCCATCACGATTTCAGATTGTCGCGACAGTGAGCCGTTCATCAGCATCTGCGTAAGCTCCTGACAGTAGCGCCCCAGCTGATCGCATTCGGGTTCGAAAGCCGGAACGCGTGACGGGAGTTCCTTCACGGTCAGGCTGGCTTTTAAAGCGTCCGGAACAGGTTCCAGAAGCGTGGGTTGCAGAAGATTCAGACAGGCATAAAGTCTGCCGTAAAGCGCCATTTTTGGGGCGGGTTCTTCGCAATCTACCAGTGCGTCGGTAAAACGTTCGCAGTTATCCGCCAGTTCGGTGAAGTCGGTGGCGTGGTTGAAGGGCAGGGTGAATAAAGAATGAGCTTGGGTTGGGGTAGTCGCCATATTGGCAGCCTCCGATAAGTGATAAAGCTTCCACCACCGGAAATGCTAACTTCGCTGGTGGTGGACTGAACAGAGTTAGCATTACCGGCCTTATCGGATACCGGCGCATCTTTCGATGCCCCTGCTCAGCCCACCATTGAGATGTAGCAAAGCATGCTGCACATAATGTGCCGCCGATAAGATAAGCCAGGATGCTAAACCCGGCACCTGATTTTGCAGGTGCAAAGAGAACTTACTGCTCATCAAAACAGGCGGCAATAGATTTGAGCTATGCCACTGAGGATATTACCATTTCTGGAAAGAGACTCGCAAAATTACCGCAATGAAAAACATATTGCGGGCAGAGGTCTTACAGCGACGCTATGGTCCGGCTGTAAATCGCTGAGGCGTTTCCTGCAGGCCGGGGCGAGGCGCATGGATGCGCCGAGAGGGCGGGCTTTACAGGGATGTTACCTCCGCCCGTCCCCGATAAGCCGGAAGGAATAAGCCGAAGGTACCGCGTAGCGGCGATTTACCGCCGGGAGCCCGGGTAGCTAGGGTGGTGGCGACTGAGCCACCCTGGCACGTTCACGGGTATTGTCGTTACAGAGTAGCAAGGAACATAAAGTGAACGGAATGACCACCAGAGTCGTATGCTTCCCCTCACCCCAGCCCTCTCCCTCAAGGGAGAGGGGGCCGTCTGTGCAGGCAATATTTGGTGGGGATCCCTCAGCCCAAAGGGAGAGGGAGTACAAATCGTCCAAAATTTAACCTTGAAATGGTCAACCCATTACCGCTATCCTTATCTCCGTTAAATTTCTCGCTCTGGAGCGCCCCCCAAAAATGAACAAACACGACTGATGAATTTCGATCCTTGCTAAACGCCACCGCGTGGGCAGGGGATGTTTTGATTTCATTCAGGAGTGCTTATGGCTCATTTTGCGCAGTCCCCTTCTTTTATTTTGCATCAGGTCACCTGTCAGTTTGCGACGGGCGATACCCTTTTTGGTCCGCTGAGTTTTTCTCTGGAGCCGTCTCTTTGCGCTCTGGTTGGCCGTAACGGCAGCGGGAAAACGCGTCTGCTGCGTCTGCTGGCGGGGCTTGATGAGCCTGCAAGCGGGCATATTGAACGTACCGGAACATATGTCTATGTGGCTCAGCAGCAGGACATTTTGCCGCACACGACGCTGGCTGAGCTGCTCGGGTACGAGGCCATCTTCGCGGCGCGAGCGCGTATCGACAGCGGCGATTACCAGCCTGACGATCTGGAAATGCTTGATGGATTCTGGGATTTAGCTGAACGTCTTGGCGAGGCGTTTGCCCGGGCGAAACTCCCGCCGTTTGATCCAGATAAGCCAGCCGGTGAGCTCAGCGGCGGCGAGCGTATTCGCGCGCTGCTGTGCGGGGCATTTACGGCTGAAGCGGATTTCCTGCTGCTGGACGAACCGACTAACCATCTGGATCGACAAGGACGGGCGTGGTTCTACGACCAGCTTGCCCGTTATCAGGGCGGCATGCTCGTCGCCTCCCATGACCGTGAGCTGCTGGCGCAGGTGCCGCGTATTCTTGAGCTAAGCAGCGGCGGGCTGCGCAGCTACGGTGGGAATTATGCGGATTATCAAACCCAGCGCGATGCCGAACAGCAGGCGGCCCGCGCGGCGCTGGAACATGCGGCCACGGAGCGCAAACGCACCCGCGCACGTATGCAAAAAGAGCATGACGACAGCCAGCGGCGCTCGGCAAAAACATTACGCACCGTCGATACCCTGAATATCGCGTCGTTTGAACGCGTCAAATACAAAGGCGCGGCAAAGGAACGTATTGGCGCCTGGAAAAAACAGCACAGCGAGCAAAATGAAGCCCTGAATGCCGCGGTAAACAAGGCGCGTGAGCGGGTTGAAGAAGATAACCCGGTGATGTTTACCCTGCCGGGGAGTCAGATCCCGGAAGGTAAACAGGTGCTGGTGCTGGAAGATCTGGTGTTACCGCATGTGCCTGTTCCTCCGCTTAGCTGGCGGATGGATGGGCCAATGCGGGTGGCGCTAAAAGGTCCGAACGGCTGCGGGAAATCGACGCTGTTGAAAGCCATCCTCGGCGACATTAGTCCACGCTCAGGAACCTGCAAGGTGTCGGTCAGCTGTGCTTATCTCGATCAGCATCTTTCCCGGCTCGATCTGTCGCAGTCGGTCATGATGCACCTCAACCTGGGCAATACGCCCCTGGAAGAGGGTATGTTACGCACCCGTTTAGCCCAGCTTCAGCTGGGGGCCGACAAAGTCTCGCTCCCGCTGGCGGAACTGAGCGGCGGTGAGCGTCTGAAGGCTGCGCTGGCCTGCGTGCTTTGGCGCGGGGAGGCCACGCAGCTCCTGTTGCTGGATGAACCGACCAACCATCTGGATCTGGCTTCAGTGCAGGCTATTGAAGCGGCGCTGGCTGGTTTCCCCGGCGCGCTGCTGGTGGTGTCACACGATGATGCGTTTTTAAAAGGGTTAACGTTGACGCACGAGATGGTGTGGGAAGAGACGGGCTGGCGTTTCGAGAGCCTTTAAACACAAGCCCCCGCAGAGGCGGGGGCGTTCAAATTTTACTACGCTATCTGTTTGCTGAGTGCAGGGTTGGCCTGAATCAGGCGCATCAGCTTTAACTCGGTTGGGGTGGGTTTCTCTCGTTTTGACTCCCACTCCAGTACCATAGCCACGCTGACACCCATCGCTCTGGCGAATTCTTCAGTTTTCAGTCCTGTCCCTTTGCGCAATTGCTCATATTCTGTAAAGGGATTGGATTTTTGTTGCAGGGTAATGGTCTGCGGTACATCTTTAAAAACGATCTGTTCCAGACTGCTCAGCAGCTCAAACTCAGGATCTTTATATTCCATTGAGAACTCCTCTTAAATCTCACATCGTGATCAAGAACATCAGAGAGCCAATTAAGAATAGTCCCTAATACAAACCGAGGATCGTCACGGCTGTGATTAATCGTGCGATAACGATCGCTTTACGCGATTCAGCTATATGGATAGTTATGCTAATTCCCTGATTAACCATATGTCGGCTTCGCCAGGTATTTTTTTGTAAATAGTAAGAAATAAATCGGCAATAGCCGTTTTACATGAAAAGAGTATCTTGCAAGGCTGACCTGGACTATCCTTGTCAGCGTCGGGCACGCGTGTGCCGGTGTGCGCTTTTTTGGGTGAAAGGAGTAATAAAATGGCGACAGGAAAGTCCTGCTCTCGCTGGTTTGCGCCTATTGCGGCGTTGTTGATGGTTGTTAGCCTGAGTGGGTGTTTTGATAAAGAAGGCGATCAGCGCAAAGCGTTTATCGATTTTCTGCAGAATACAGTGATGCGCAGCGGCGAGCGGTTGCCGACGCTGACTGCGGATCAGAAAAAACAGTTTGGCCCCTTTGTGTCCGATTACGCCATTCTTTATGGGTATTCACAGCAGGTGAGCCAGGCGATGGACTCCGGTATCCGCCCGGTAGTGGATAGCGTGAACGCCATCCGTGTTCCCCAGGATTATATGACTCAGCGCGAGCCGCTGCGCCAGTCCAACGGTGCGCTCGGCGTGCTGAGCCAGCAGCTGCAAAATGCGAAAATGCAGGCTGACGCGTCACGTTCTGCGCTGAAGCAGGGCGAGGATCTCAAACCGGTCTTCGATAAAGTGTATGAGAAAGTAGTGACGAAACCGTCTGAAGCGATACAACCGCTGATTCCGGCCGCGCAGGTCTTCACTCAGCAGCTGGTTCAGGTCGGGGATTTCATCTCGCAGCAGGGGACACAGGTGAGCTTTGTTGCCAACGGCATTCAGTTCCCAACCTCGCAGCAGGCAAGTCAGTACAATACGCTGATTGGGCCGCTGGCCGCCCAGCACCAGGCCTTTAGCCAGGCGTGGGGCGCAGCAGTCGCTGCCACAGAATAAACCGAAAAACCCCGCCTCAGGCGGGGTTTTTTTTCGGCATTCAGAAAATAACGCTTGTCATTCCTCTACCACATCGGTATAAATGTTCGCGTCGGTTTGTTACACAGACCTAAAGCAGTTTAGTAAAGCAGTCCAGATTGTTATCCATAGATACCCTTCGTAGTGACCCTTCCTTCATCGCTTAAAAATCTGTAACGCAATCCATCAAGCCGGAAGGCACAATATATTTGTTAATAAGGTAATTTCTATGTCTGCTAAAATGACTGGTCTGGTTAAATGGTTCAACGCTGATAAAGGTTTCGGCTTCATCACTCCTGACGATGGCTCTAAAGACGTGTTCGTACACTTCTCTGCTATCCAGAACGATGGCTACAAATCTCTGGACGAAGGTCAGAAAGTTTCCTTCACCATCGAAAGCGGCGCTAAAGGCCCAGCGGCTGGTAACGTTGTAAGCCTGTAAGCTTCCAACCCAGTAGCACAAAATTCAAAAACCCGCCTTCTGGCGGGTTTTTTCGTTTCTACTGTTGGATCTGCGGGTTAACGCAGTTCCTGTCTACTTTTCCAGCAAGCGCGGCTATCAGGTTTTCTACTGCCGTCGCCGCCATATTGTAGCGCGTCTCGTGGGTAGCAGAGCCGATGTGTGGCAGGGCGACGACGTTTGGCATGCTCAGCAGTGGGGAATCCACCGGAAGCGGCTCCTGCTCAAACACGTCCAGACCCGCGGCGTGGATCTCGCCGCTTTGCAGCGCTTCAATCAGCGCCTGCTCATCCACCACCGGGCCGCGACCCGCGTTGATGAAGATGGCGGATTTCTTCATTTTTTCAAACGCTGATTTGCCAATCAGATGGCGCGTTTCATCCGTCAGCGGCAGGATCAGGCAAACAAAATCGGCTTCCTGCAGCAGCGTATCCAGCTCGCAGTAACGCGCGTTGAAGCGTTCTTCTGCTTCGCTGTGATGACGGCGCGCGTTATACAGAATCGGCATGTTGAAGCCGAAATGCGCGCGCTGCGCCAGCGCCAGCCCGATACGCCCCATACCCACGATGCCCAGCGTTTTGCCATGCACATCCACGCCGAACCAGTCCGGCCCAATGCTTTTCGTCCATTCGCCGGCTTTCACACGCTCGGCCACTTCCACCACGCGACGGGCCGTGCTGAGCACCAGCGCCATCAGCGTATCTGCCACGGTTTCCGTCAGGGCATGCGGCGTGTGCATCAGCAGGATTTTACGGGCGTTCAGGGCATCCACGTCGAAATTGTCATAACCCACGGAAACGGTTGAGGTAGCACGAAGCTTCGGCATTTTCTCCAGCAGGGCGACATCCACTTTTTCGCTTGAACCCAGCAGGCCTTCGGCGCTGGCGAACGCATCGGCGTGCTGCGCCACGGTCTCCGGGCTCAGGTTCTTCACCTGCGTAACGGTGAAGTGTTCTTCCAGGCGTTTCTGCAGATCTTCCGGCAGAGCTTTGTACAAAATGACGGACGGCTTCATGCTAATCTCCGTTGATTTTTAAGGATTCAGGCGTGGCGTGCGCCGACGAGGTGCTGTTGATTATTAGCAGGCTTAACAATCAAAGTAAGCCACACGGAGGCGAAAAGCGCTACCCCCATAAAGATGTACGACGCGGATGGGCTGCCGGTCACACCGTTCAGATAGCCGACGAACCAGGATCCGCAGAACGACCCCAGCGCGCCCATACTGTTAATCAATGCCATTGCACCGCCCGCGACGTTACGCGGCAGCATTTCCGGGATGATGGCAAAAAACGGACCGTACGGGGCGTACATGGCGGCACCGGCAATCACCAGCAGGGTATAAGAGGCCCAGAAGTGATTCGCGCCCACCGCCCACGAGCCGATGAAGGCGAAAGCGGCAATCAGCAGCAGCGGCCAGACAAACAGCTTGCGGTTTTGCAGCTTGTCCGACGCCCAGGAGACAACGATCATCGCGATGGTCGCGGCGAGATACGGTACGGAAGAGAGCCAGCCCACTTCCACCATGCCAAGGTTCTCGCCGCCGCTGCGGATAATCGACGGCAGCCACAGCACAAAGCCGTACACGCCGATACTCCAGGTAAAGTACTGCGCGCAGAGCAGGATAACGTTGCGGGAGCGGAACGCTTCGCCGTAGTTGCGTACCGCCTTCAGCCCCTGCTGCTCTTTATCCAGTTGCGCCTGCAGCGCGGCTTTTTCATCTTCGGAAAGCCACTTCGCCTGGGCAGGCTTATCTTTTACCAGCACCCACCAGCAGAATGCCCAGATAATTGCGGGTACCCCTTCGATGATAAACATCTCGCGCCAGCCGAAGGACTGGATCAGGTAGCCGGAGACTACCGACATCCACAGTACGGTGACCGGGTTACCGAGGATCAGGAAGGTATTCGCGCGTGAACGTTCAGATTTGGTAAACCAGTTGCTTATGTAAATCAGCATCGCCGGCATGACCGCTGCCTCAACGACGCCGAGAATAAAGCGAATGGCGGCCAGGGCAGGAATATTGTTCACCACGCCGGTCAGTGACGCGCAGGCGCCCCACAGGATCAGACAGATGAAGATCAGCTTACGCACGCTGCGGCGTTCCGCGTAAATCGCGCCGGGGATCTGAAAGAAGAAGTAGCCCAGGAAGAAAAGGGCACCCAGCAGGGAAGAAATACCTTTGGTGATGCCGAGGTCTTCGGTGATCCCCGCCGCGGACGCGAAACTGAAGTTGGCACGATCGAGGTACGCCAGGCTGTACGTGATAAACACGATTGGCATGATGTACCACCAGCGTTTTACTGCATTGGTCGAACTGTTCATAGGCTTGCCTCTGTTGTTGAGGTTGTTACCGCCGTTGTCTGTAGGGTACACGGTGGCTTAATTATTTGGTGTGGCATGCTGCCCTCACCCTGGCCCTCTCCCACAGGGAGAGGGAATTTAAACGCCGAGCTCTGCTCGCGTTGGCAATCCTTCGCTGTCGCCCTGCACCTGAATCGCCAGCGAGCCAATCTTATTGCCCCGCGCGACGGCCTGCTGCAGCGGTTTGCCTTCCAGCAGGGCGCTAATGACGCCTACGGCAAAGCCATCGCCCGCGCCGACGGTGTCGACAACGTTCTCAACCTTCACCGCCGCGACCGCGCCCTGTTCGCCGTCTGCCGTTTTGAACCATGCACCATCGGCACCGGTCTTCAGCACCACCGCTTTTACCCCTTGATTCAGATAGAAATCAGCAATGCCTTCCGGCGTATTTTCACCCGTCAGAATCATCCCCTCTTTCAGGCCCGGCAGAACCCAGTCAGCCTGGAACGCCAGGCGGTTCAGCTTCTCGACCATTTCCGCTTCACTTTTCCACAGCACCGGGCGCAAATTCGGATCGAAAGAGATCGTTTTGCCCAGCGACTTCATGGTCGTTGCCGCATGGTCCAGCAGTTCATAGGAACTGTCAGAGAGCGCCGCCGCCACGCCGCTCAGGTGCAGATGGCGCGCGGAGGCAAAATAGCCAGCGTGGTAATCTTCCGTTGAGAGATGGCTTGCCGCCGAACCTTTGCGGAAATACTCCACGATGGGATCGGTTCCATTTTCGACTTTAGATTTAAGCTGAAAGCCGGTAGGAAAGCGTCCGTCCAGGGTGACGCCTGCGGCATCAATATTCTCTTTTTTCAGCGAGTCGAGAACGAAATGGCCAAAGCTGTCATCTCCCACGCGGCTGACCCAGCCGACGTTCAGACCGAGACGCGCCAGGCCGGTCGCGACGTTCAGCTCTGCGCCCGCTACGCGTTTGATAAAGTGCTCTACCGCGCTCAGTTCGCCCGTTTCGGTCGCGACAAACATCGCCATAGCCTCGCCGATCGTGATGGCATCCAGCGTTTTGTGCATGATTTACTCCTCGCGCAGCAGGTTGACGTAATGACGGGTAACGGCGGTTAAATCCGCCCCTTCCAGCGGGAACTCAATACCGCGCGGTGCACCTGCAGGCAGCTGGCCGAGCAGATCCAGCCAGCGCGCGTCTGCGCGGTCCGGCGCCACGGCGCGGAAGTTATCTTTATGCGGAACGGCGGCTTTAACGTGGATATAGCTCACCGCAGGGGCCAGGTGACGCGCGGCCTCTTCGGGGGAGTCGCCGACCCACAGCCAGTTGCCCATGTCGAAGGTCAGCGTGACGGGCAACGCCATTTCCCGACAGGCGGCCTGGAAGCGCCGCATGGGCGCGAGCTGCCCGCAGTCGGTCTGATCGTTCTCCACAACAAGCGCCATACCGCTGGCGTTCAGCAGGGCGCGCAGGGCGTCGAGAGGCTGTGTGTCGCTGAAATGGCCGAGGGAAACCTTCAGCCATAGGGCGTTAAGAGTGTTGGCCTCAGAGAGATAGCGGGGCAGGTCCGGGTTGAGGGTGCCGTCGGGCATAAACAGGGCGGCGGGCGCGGAGTAGCACGCCAGCAGACCCATTAGCTCGATGGATTCGCTCAGTGCAGGCAGCGCCAGCAGCTCTTCGCTGTTAAACAGTTCGCGGCGGATCTCCACGCCGTCTGCCCCTGCGCCGGCAATAACGGGGAGCATCGCCCGCTGACCGCCTGCCTGTCGCACCTGTTCCGCGCCATACGCGGCGGTGACCACCATGATTTTCCTGCCCATCTTCGGACTCCATCGCAACATATCAATACTATTACGCTAGATGGAACCGGTTCCAAAGAAAAGATCAGGATGTCGAATTTATGATCGCTATCACAAGGGGGAATTAACGGGCGGTGGAGCCGCGAACGATCAGCTCGCCGGAGAAGACCTGCTCGCGTACGGCATCGCGGGTGCCCTCAATACGACGAATCACTTGTTCTACAGCGGCATAGCCAATCTGCCAGGTGGGTTGTTTAAGGGTCGTAATACCCACGCCAGCCAGCTCCGCCCACTCCAGCTCATCAAAGCCCAGCAGACCGATATCGCTGCCCCAGTGCAGACCAATGCGCTTGAGCGAGCGGGCGACCTGAAGCGTCAGCGCCCCGTTGGCGGAGATAACGGCTTTGCGCATCCCGCGATGGCGGGTATGGAACTGGCGCAGGGTGTTGTCGATCTGGTCGGCTTCATGAAGCGGCGTTTCGGCATTTTCGGCGATCGCACCGGGATAACGCGCAAGCGTGGCGCGAAATGCCGCCAGGCGGTCGCGTCGGGTATTTACCATGCCCAGCGGTTCGCTCAGGAAAAGAATCGCTTCGAAGCCCTGTTCGATCAGGTGCTCGGTCGCGGTTGTGGCTGCCTGGGTGTTATCCAGCCCGACGACATCGCAGGCGAATTCCGGGATTTTACGGTCGATGAGGACCATTGGCAGGGAGGACTGCTGCAGGCGATTCAGGCCCTCTTCACGCATGCCTACTGCGTTAACCACAATCCCTTCCACCTGGTAGCTGCGCAGCAGATCGAGGTAGTGCAGCTCCTGGTCGACTTCGTTGTTGGTATTACAGACCAGCGGCGTGAAGCCCTTCTCGCGGCAGGCGGCCTCGATACCGCTGAGGACGTTGACGGAGTAGGGGTTGGTGATATCGGCGATAATAAGGCCGATCAAACGGGTGCGACCGCGTTTGAGCCCGCGCGCCATCAGGCTGGGACGATAGTCGAGATCGGCAATGGCCTGTTCAATACGCGCCAGCAATGCGTCGGACAGCAGATGTTTCTCGCCGTTGAGGTAGCGCGAAATGCTGGTTTTACCGGTTTTGGCGGCTTTCGCCACGTCGCTGATGGTGGCCCGGGCTGGTTTGCTCATCGCTGATTTCCCTGAATTTAGTGAGAATACCTTAGCGGGAAAATCAACGATGGCAAGTGGTTCATGCCGGGGTGTGCGGTCTGTTGCCCTCACCCCGGCCCTCTCCCTCGGGGATTACTGAATCGGGCTCAACGTAATCTCTACGCGACGGTTTTGCGCTTTACCTTCCGCCGTGCTGTTGCTGGCGATAGGATTGGCAGGGCCCATGCCGCTGGTGCGGATGCGGTTTGCTTCAACGCCCTGGGTTATCAGGGAGCTGGCCACGGAATCGGCACGCTGCTGAGACAGACGCATGTTCAGATCCTGGCTGCCGGTGCTGTCGGTGTAGCCAATCACGTTCACGGCGGTCTTGTTGTACTCTTTCAGCACCATCGCCACGCCGGTCAGGGTGTTCGCGCCCGCAGGTTTCAGCGTGGCGCTGCTGCTGTCAAAGGTCACGTTGTTCGGCATGTTCAGGATGATGTTATCGCCGCTGCGGGTGACGCTCACGCCGGTTCCCTTCATTTTGTCGCGCAGTTTCGCTTCCTGCACGTCCATGTAATAACCGACGCCGCCGCCCAGCGCCGCACCTGCCGCTGCGCCAATCAGCGCACCTTTGCCGCGGTCTTTCTTGGAGGAGGAGAGTGCCCCAACGCCTGCGCCGACCAGCGAGCCGATACCTGCGCCAATGCCGGATTTACCCGCTTCGCGCTCACCGGTGTAAGGGTTGGTTGTGCAGCCAGAAACAGCCAGTGCACCGCTCACCAGAGCGGCAATAACGAGTACGCGTTTTTTCATCTTCTTTCCTTAATCCTTTTTATTCTTTGCCACGGCGAGCGTGGCAGTTGATTATGACGTCCAGATACGGAGAAAATTCCGGGTATAACTCTGAAATTTGTGACAAACCATAAACGACCTCAACGAGAAGGCCGTAAACCTGCACGCAACCAGGAGCGCACGCTTGAGCACCTCAACAAAAACCATTCTGACCGCCGCCCACTGGGGGCCGATGCTGGTCGAAACCGATGGCGAAAATGTTCTGTCGTCCCGTGGGGCACTGCCAACACAACATCCCAATTCGTTACAGACCGTCGTACGCGATCAGGTGCACAGCAAAACGCGCGTGCGCTGGCCGATGGTGCGCAAAGGTTTTCTGGCCTCGCCGGATAAGCCGCAGGGGATCCGTGGTCAGGATGAGTTTGTTCGCGTGAGCTGGGACGATGCGCTGGCGCTGATCCATACGCAGCATAAGCGCATTCGCGACAGCTATGGCCCATCGTCCATTTTTGCCGGCTCCTATGGCTGGCGCTCGAACGGCGTGCTGCATAAGGCCTCGACCCTGCTGCAGCGCTACATGAGCCTGGCCGGGGGCTATACCGGTCATCTCGGGGATTACTCCACCGGTGCGGCGCAGGCGATCATGCCGTACGTCGTGGGAGGAAACGAAGTGTACCAGCAGCAGACCAGCTGGCCGCTGGTGCTGCAGCACACCGACGTGGTGGTGCTGTGGAGCGCCAACCCGCTGAACACGCTGAAAATTGCCTGGAATGCCAGCGACGAGCAGGGGATGGGGTATTTCGACGCGCTGCGCAAAAGCGGCAAACGCATCATCTGCATTGATCCGATGCGTTCTGAAACCATGGACTTCTTCGGCGACAGCGCCGAGTGGATTGCTCCGCATATGGGCACCGACGTGGCGATGATGCTGGGTATCGCCCATACGCTGGTGGAGAACGGCTGGCACGACCGCGATTTCCTCGCCCGGTGCACCTCCGGCTTCGACAAATTCGCCGACTACCTGACGGGCCAATCTGATGGGGTAGTGAAAACGGCAGAGTGGGCCGCGGAAATTTGTGGCGTTCCAGCCGCTAAAATCCGCGAACTGGCGGCACTGTTCCATAAAAATACCACGATGTTAATGTCCGGCTGGGGGATGCAGCGCCAGCAGTTTGGCGAGCAGAAACACTGGATGCTGGTGACCCTTGCCGCGATGCTAGGACAGATTGGTACGCCGGGCGGCGGTTTTGGTCTTTCCTATCATTTTGCGAACGGCGGTAACCCAACGCGTAAAGCGGCGGTGCTGGCGTCCCTGCAAGGCTCGGTGCAGGGCGGCGTGGATGCCGTGGATAAAATCCCGGTGGCACGAATCGTTGAAGCCCTGGAAAACCCGGGCGGTTTTTATCAGCATAACGGTCTGGACCGCCACTTTCCGGACATTAAGTTTGTCTGGTGGGCGGGCGGGGCAAACTTCACGCACCATCAGGATACCAATCGCCTGATCCGCGCCTGGCAAAAGCCGGAGCTGGTGGTGATTTCCGAGTGCTTCTGGACCGCCTCGGCCAAACATGCCGATATCGTGCTGCCGGCGACCACGTCGTTTGAGCGTAACGATCTCACCATGACCGGCGATTACAGCAACCAGCATATGGTGCCGATGAAGCGCGTGGTGGCCCCGCGTGATGAAGCGCGTGATGATTTTGACGTGTTTGCTGAACTGAGCGAGCTCTGGGAAGCGGGCGGTCGCGAACGCTTTACCGAAGGGAAAAATGACCTGCAGTGGCTGGAGAGTTTCTACCAGATCGCCGGACAGCGCGGTGCGGCGCAGGGCGTGACGCTTCCGCCATTTGCTGAATTCTGGGAGGCGAACCAGATTCTCGAAATGCCGGAAAGCGAACAGAACGCCCGATTTGTCCGTTTCGCCGATTTCCGTCGCGACCCGGAAAACCATCCGCTGAAAACCGAGAGCGGCAAGATTGTGATCTACAGCGAGCGCATCGCCAGCTTTGGATATGCCGATTGTCCGCCACACCCTTCGTGGCTGGAGCCGGACGAGTGGCACGGCAACGCTCAGCCGGAGCAGCTGCAGGTGCTGTCTGCCCATCCGGCGCATCGTCTGCACAGTCAGCTTAATTACACCTCTCTGCGCGAGCAGTATGCGGTCGCCGGGCGGGAGCCAATTACGCTCAATACTTTAGACGCCAAAGCGCGTGGGATTGCGGACGGTGACGTGGTGCGCGTCTGGAACCAGCGTGGACAGGTGCTGGCAGGGGCGGTGGTCAGCGACGGGATTAAGCCAGGCGTGATCTGTATTCATCAGGGAGCCTGGCCCGACCTTGAGCCCACCGAAGGTGGGATCTGTAAAAACGGGGCGGTTAACGTGCTGACCAAAGATCTCCCCAGCTCGAAGCTGGGGAATGGTTGCGCAGGGAACACGGCGCTGGCCTGGGTCGAGAAATATGAGGGGCCCGAGCTTACCTTAACGGCGTTTGATCCGCCTGCCAGCTCATGATCCACGTCGGGTGTTGGGTGTCATCCTGCCAGGCGCTGTCTTCAATGCGAAAGCCCTGAGCATGATAGAAATTCACCGCCCGGACGTTTTTCTGATACACCTCCAGGGTTAAGTGCGGGAAGCGCTGTTGAACATGGTTCAGCAGCGCGCGCCCGATGCCTTTTCCGATATACGCTGGCGTAACGAACAGCGCCCCCACAAACTGCGACTGTATGACGCTGATAAAACCGCGCGGCGTACCGTTCTCCTCCCAGACCCAGGTTTCGGCGGCGGGAAGGTATTCATCCCGCACCAGCGCTTCGTTCGCTTTCCAGTAGTCGGCGTCGATAAACGGATGCGCCTCGGTGGTGCTCTCAAGCCACAGTCTCAGGAGCTGAGCGGTATTCTCACTGTGCCATTTGCGGATCATGGTTGCCCTCCGGGTGGCAGATGCAGCCCGTAATATGGTCATTGACCAGCCCGCAGGCTTGCATAAAGGAGTAACAGATGGTGGTGCCCACAAACTTGAAGCCGCGTTTTTTCAGCGCTTTCGACAGGGCATCCGAGGCAGGGGTCGAGGTTGGGATCTCTGCAAGCGTGGCGGCCCGCGTCACCTTCGGCTCGTTATCCACAAACGACCAGACAAATGCTGAGAAGGGTTCGCCGTTTTGCTCCATCGCCAGATAAGCCCTCGCGTTACCGATAATGGCCTGAATTTTACCGCGATGGCGGATGATACCGGGATTCAGAACCAGTCTTTCCACGTCGTCGTCGGTCATGGCGGCCACCGCAGCCGGATTGAACCGGTGGAAGGCATTGCGGTAGTTCTCACGCTTTTTCAGAACGGTGATCCACGACAGACCGGCCTGCTGGCCTTCAAGGCAAATCATTTCAAACAGTTTTTCACCGTCGGTTTCCGGTACGCCCCATTCCTTGTCGTGATAATCGATATAAAGCTGATCCTGGCTTACCCAACCGCAACGTTGCATAGGTCATCTCCCTTCCTGATACGATAAACGCAAAAATTTCAATCTGCCCGGCTTGACGTGTCTGCTAAAGAGACAATAGTTAATACAGGGCTATATGCCCCAATACCTCTTCGAACAATGACATATATCGCCGAACTCGGCTCTTTCTGGAGTCGCTTTGATGATGATAAAAAAAATCAGTGGTCGCCATGCTGCTTCTGGCCTGGTGGGCGTTTCAGCTTGCCTGCTTATATGTAACACCGCTTTTGCATGGCAACAGGAATATATCGTTTCAGATGCACAAAGTAATACGACAGAACGCTATACATGGGACGCCGATCACCAACCTCGTTATGAAGATATTCTCGCGGAGCGTATTAACCATTCGCAGAATGCTGCGGGCTTTGCGCTGAACGACCCATCCGGTTCGGATGCGGAAACCGTTCTGAGCGTTGGCTGGAATTTTCCCGTGGCGGGGCATATCACAACCGGGCCGGTCATGGCGTGGCGCACAGATGGCACTCCACCCTCAACGGTAAATACGTTTAGTGATTCAACCACCGCGCAGTCGCTTACCGAACCCCTCTGGCATGCCAGCGTGAACTCGCTGGGGTGGCGTGTTGATACCCAGTACGGCGATTTACACCCCTGGGCGAAGATCAGCTACAACCAGCAGTCGGAAGAAGAATATTTGTATACCCTGGGCTTAAGCGCCAAATTTTAGGGTTGTTACTTTTTTAAACGCTGCGGTAACATATTTAATACAATAACGGCGAGGGGTGTGGTGATAGTGGTCACTCACCTTTAAACGTTTTCTTCTCCGGCAAGGTCGTTCATTCCCGCTTCCAGGCATTTCATTCCGTTTCTCCTGCATTTCATGCCGTTTTACCCCTGGCATTTTGGGGTTTTGTTTATCGTGTCCTCAGCGAACTTCCTTAATTTCTCTTGCAGGATACTGCCATGAACACCTCAACCTATAACCGCACGCGCTGGCTGACGCTATTCGGCACCATCATTACCCAGTTCGCACTGGGTTCGGTTTATACCTGGAGTCTGTTTAACAGCGCCTTGTCTGATAAGCTCGGCGCGCCGATAAGCCAGGTGGCATTCTCCTTCGGCTTACTGAGTCTTGGATTAGCGATTTCCTCTTCCGTGGCGGGCAAACTTCAGGAACGCTTCGGCGTGAAGCGCGTGACCATGGCCTCCGGCATTCTGCTGGGCCTGGGCTTTTTCCTGACGGCGCATTCCAGCAACCTGATGATGCTGTGGCTGAGCGCCGGCGTGCTGGTGGGGCTGGCGGACGGCGCAGGTTACCTGCTGACGCTGTCGAACTGCGTGAAGTGGTTCCCGGAGCGTAAAGGCTTGATCTCCGCGTTTGCTATCGGCTCCTATGGCCTGGGCAGCCTTGGCTTTAAATTTATCGACTCTCAACTGCTGGCGTCCGTTGGCCTCGAAAAAACGTTCATGATCTGGGGGGCTATTGTCCTGGTGATGATTCTGTTTGGTGCCACGCTGATGAAAGATGCCCCGCAGCAGGAAGTGAAAACCGTAAACGGCGTGGTGGAGAATGATTTCACCCTCGCACAGTCCATGCGTAAGCCGCAGTACTGGATGCTGGCGGTGATGTTCCTGACGGCCTGCATGAGCGGTCTGTATGTTATTGGCGTGGCGAAAGATATCGCGCAGGGGATGGTAAAACTGGATGCCGCGACGGCGGCGAATGCGGTGACGGTCATCTCCATTGCTAACCTCTCGGGTCGTCTGGTGCTCGGTATCCTGTCTGACAAAATCGCCCGCATCCGCGTGATTACGCTGGGGCAGGTCATCTCTCTGGTAGGCATGGCGGCGCTGCTGTTTGCACCGCTGAACGAGGCGACCTTCTTTGCGGCGATTGCCTGCGTCGCCTTTAACTTCGGCGGCACCATTACCGTTTTCCCGTCGCTGGTGAGCGAGTTCTTTGGCCTCAACAATCTGGCGAAAAACTACGGCGTCATTTATCTCGGCTTCGGTATCGGCAGTATCTGCGGGTCGCTGATTGCCTCGCTGTTCGGTGGCTTCTACGTAACCTTCTGCGTGATATTTGCCTTGCTGATTATCTCGCTGGCGCTGTCCACAACGATTCGTCAGCCGCAGCGCGAGGTGTATAAAGAAGCGCATGCATGATTCGATGAAAAGGGGCCTCAGGGCCTCTTTTTTTTATCTCAACATCACTTCCGGACTTGTTATTTTGTAAAAAATTTCCTCGATCACACTCTCTGCTGCCACTTTTCTTTCCCGCTGTGGTCTACTTATCGCGCTTGTAGACGTTTCTGATAACGGTTTCGCTCGCATCTACTTACTCTGTCAGCTTTCTCACTGAGATTCGGCGGGTCTTTATACCCCTTCCCCCAGGGTTGTTTGCATGAAATATATTAGGTCTCTTACCCAGCAAAGATTGTGTCTGATGCTGGCTGTCTATATCGGTTTGTTTCTGAATGGCGCGGTACTGTTCAGACGTGTGGAAGGTTATTTCGAACACCTCAGCGTAAGAAATGGAATTTTTGCCGTCATCGAAGTGTTTGGCTCTATCCTGGCAACCTTCTTCCTGTTACGCCTGCTCTCACTTTTTGGCCGACGTACATGGCAAATTCTGGCCTCGCTGGTGGTGATTATCTCTGCCGCCGCAAGCTATTACATGACATTCATGAACGTGGTCATTGGCTACGGTATTGTCGCCTCGGTGATGACCACGGACATCGACCTCTCGAAAGAGGTGGTGGGTCAAGGGTTCATCATATGGACGATTTTGACCTGCCTGATCCCGCTCTTCTTTATCTGGAGTAATACCTGCCGTTATACCCTGTTACGCCAGCTGCGTACCCGGGGACAGCGCATCCGCAACGTCGCCGTCGTTCTGCTGGCGGGCCTGCTGGTGTGGGCGCCGATTCGCCTGATGGAAAAACAGCAAAAACGGATCGAAAAAGCGACGGGCGTGGATATGCCGAGTTATGGCGGCGTAGTGGCTAACTCGTATCTGCCGTCCAACTGGCTGTCCGCGTTAGGTCTTTACGCCTGGGCGCAGGCGGACGAATCCAGCGATGTGAAATCGCTGATTAACCCGACCAAAAAGTTCACCTACCAGGCGCCGGCTGACGGGCTGGATGATACTTACGTAGTCTTTGTCATCGGTGAAACGACGCGCTGGGATCATATGGGTATCCTCGGTTATGACCGCGATACCACGCCGAAACTGGCGCAGGAGAAGAATCTGGTGGCTTACCGCGGCTATTCCTGCGATACCGCCACGAAGCTCTCGTTGCGCTGTATGTTTGTGCGTGAAGGCGGGGCGAGCGATAACCCGCAGCGTACCCTCAAAGAGCAAAACGTCTTTGCCGTGCTGAAGCAGCTTGGATTTAGCTCCGATCTGTTCGCCATGCAAAGTGAGATGTGGTTCTACACCAACACGCTGGCAGATAACATCGCGTATCGTGAGCAGATAGGTGCCGAGCCTCGCAACCGCGGGAAAAACGTTGACGACATGCTGCTGCTTGAGGAGATGTCCCAGTCTCTGAAGAATCACCCGCAGGGCAAACATCTCGTCATTCTGCATACCAAAGGGTCGCATTACAGTTATTACCAGCGTTACACGCGTGATTTCGCGAAATGGCAGCCTGAGTGCGTAGGCATTAATAAAGACTGCAGCAAGCAGGAGCTGATCAACGCCTACGATAACTCCGTTCTGTATGTGGATACCTTCCTGAGCCGCGTGATTGACCAGCTGCGTGATAAAAAAGCGATTGTTATCTACGCCGCAGACCACGGTGAGTCCATTAATGAGAAAGAGCACCTGCACGGTACGCCGCGCAAGCTGGCACCGCCGGAGCAGTTCCGCGTGCCGATGATCATGTGGATGTCGGATAAGTATCTTGAAAATCCGGAGAAAGCGAAGATGTTTGCTCAGCTTAAGAAAGAGGCGGAAATGAAGGTGCCGCGTCGTCACGTTGAGCTGTACGACACCATTATGGGTTGCCTCGGCTATACCTCACCGAACGGTGGGATTAACGAAAACAACAACTGGTGTAAACTCCCTGATAACACCGCAAAAGCCGCGCAGTAGCTGCTCTGGCGAGAATATCGCCAGTTGAATGGCTTTTTGAAAATAAGGGATTGACGGGGGCGCACCTCAGCAGTAAGATGCGCTCCGCATTCGGCGAGTAGCGCAGCTTGGTAGCGCAACTGGTTTGGGACCAGTGGGTCGGAGGTTCGAATCCTCTCTCGCCGACCACATTCTGAAAAGGGCTAACCGCAAGGTTAGCCCTTTTTGCATTAACGGCTTACTCATCCAGATTCAGTAAAATGCCCCTTATCCCCGCTTCTTCCTGCCTGTTAACGATTTTGTGACATAATCCATTGTATTTTTTTATATATAGATTGATCTTTTTTCGCGTTGCTTATGGATAACCTCAGCATTTTTCGCTGTGCGTTTTAACGTTCGCGGTATTTAGTGCTCAGATAATCACCATTCTGCAAGAAAATTTACCCATTCTGAATAAAAGTTAATCACTGATTGTTGCGAAATATGAAGATATTTGTGCTGCAAGTTGGCGAGTAGCATAAATTTCCCTGCTGAAAACTGGCGTTCAGGGTTTTTTTAATCTTTGTTTGCGGTTTCTCACACTCGGCGCAAATCCCCGTCACCTGTATTGACGTTTTCACATTCTGTTGACAGATTGTAGGGCATGAGGGGCATTTCAGGGACGATCTGCGCTGCAACTCAAACGCTCTTCTGAAAGGATTCTCCATCCCTTTAACGCCTTCGGGCACCTCCGACCGGACCGGGTAAAAAATAAATAAAGGTCTGGCGGCGTAACACAACAAAGCAAAACATCACATTGGAGCAGAATAATGAGTATTTCCTTGAAGAAGTCAGGGATGCTGAAGCTTGGTCTGAGCCTGGTGGCTATGACCGTGGCAGCAAGCGTACAGGCAAAAACCCTGGTTTACTGTTCTGAAGGCTCGCCGGAAGGCTTTAACCCACAGCTCTTTACCTCTGGTACGACTTACGACGCAAGCTCTGTACCGATCTATAACCGTCTGGTTGAATTCAAAACCGGCACCACGGAAGTGATTCCGGGTCTGGCCGAGAAGTGGGACATCAGCGAAGACGGCAAAACCTATACCTTCCACCTGCGCCAGGGCGTGAAGTGGCAGGACAGCAAAGAATTCAAACCAACGCGCGACTTTAACGCCGACGACGTTGTGTTCTCCTTCGACCGTCAGAAAAACGCCCAGAACCCGTACCACAAAGTGTCTGGCGGCAGCTACGAATACTTCGAAGGGATGGGTCTGCCGGACCTGATCGCCGAAGTGAAAAAAGTAGATGATAAAACCGTTCAGTTCGTGCTGACCCGTCCGGAAGCGCCATTCCTGGCTGACCTGGCCATGGACTTCGCCTCTATTCTCTCTAAAGAGTATGCGGACAACATGCTGAAAGCCGGCACGCCGGAAAAAGTGGACCTGAACCCAATCGGTACCGGCCCGTTCCAGCTGCTGCAGTACCAGAAAGACTCCCGTATTCTGTATAAAGCGTTCCCGGGCTACTGGGGCACCAAGCCGCAGATCGACCGTCTGGTCTTCTCCATCACGCCTGATGCGTCCGTACGTTACGCTAAACTGCAGAAAAACGAATGCCAGGTGATGCCGTACCCGAACCCGGCAGATATCGCGCGCATGAAGCAGGACAAGAACATCAACCTGATGGAGCAGGCGGGCCTGAACGTGGGCTATCTCTCCTTCAATACCGAGAAGAAACCGTTTGATGACGTGAAAGTACGTCAGGCGCTGACCTACGCGGTGAACAAAGAAGCGATCATCAAGGCCGTTTACCAGGGCGCGGGCGTTGCTGCCAAGAACCTGATCCCACCAACCATGTGGGGCTATAACGACGACGTTAAGGACTACAGTTACGATCCTGAGAAAGCGAAAGCGCTGCTGAAAGAAGCGGGCCAGGATAAAGGCTTTACCGTCGAGCTGTGGGCGATGCCGGTACAGCGTCCGTACAACCCGAACGCACGCCGTATGGCCGAAATGGTCCAGGCTGACTGGGCGAAAATTGGCGTTCAGGCCAAGATCGTGACCTACGAGTGGGGCGAGTATCTGAAGCGCGCCAAAGCGGGCGAGCACCAGGCGGTAATGATGGGCTGGACCGGTGACAACGGGGATCCGGACAACTTCTTCGCCACCCTGTTCAGCTGTGCGGCAGCGAAAGACGGCTCTAACTACTCTCGCTGGTGCTACAAGCCGTTTGAAGACCTGATCCAGCCGGCGCGTGCGACTGACGATCACAACAAACGTATTGAACTCTACAAGCAGGCTCAGGTTGTTATGCACGATCAGGCTCCGGCACTGATTGTTGCTCACTCCACCGTGTATGAGCCAGTGCGTAAAGAAGTGAAGGGCTACGTGGTTGATCCACTGGGCAAACACCACTTCGAAAACGTATCGGTTGAATAATTAAAAGCAACGCCAGGCGGCGCTGCGCTTGCACTGGCCTACGGTATGTAGGCCGGGTAAGCGTAGCGCCACCCGGCAGCAGTGCTTTATTGCCTCTCTGAAAGGGGAGGGAATAAGATTTGTGAGCAATACAGACGTCACGCCACTGGCCGTGCGTCATCAGAGAGAATCCGGGTTATGTTGCAGTTCATCCTCCGACGTCTGGGACTTGTTATCCCTACGTTTATCGGTATCACCCTTCTCACTTTTGCCTTCGTCCATATGATCCCCGGCGACCCGGTAATGATTATGGCGGGCGAGCGTGGTATCTCCCCTGAACGTCATGCGCAGCTGCTGGCTGAACTCGGCCTCGATAAGCCGATGTGGCAGCAGTACCTCCACTATATCTGGGGCGTGATGCACGGTGACTTAGGGATTTCGTTAAAAAGCCGTCTTCCGGTGTGGGACGAGTTCGTGCCGCGTTTTAAAGCGACGCTGGAGCTTGGCATCTGCGCCATGATTTTCGCCACTGCGGTGGGTATTCCTGTTGGGGTACTGGCTGCCGTTAAGCGTGGCTCTATTTTCGACCATACCGCCGTGGGTCTGGCGCTGACCGGTTACTCCATGCCTATCTTCTGGTGGGGCATGATGCTGATCATGCTGGTCTCGGTGCAATTGAACCTGACGCCGGTCTCCGGACGCGTCAGCGATATGGTCTTCCTTGATGATACCAATCCGTTAACCGGCTTTATGCTGATCGACACGGCCATCTGGGGCGAGGAGGGCAACTTCATTGATGCCGTCGCGCACATGATCCTGCCTGCCATGGTGCTGGGCACCATTCCTCTGGCGGTGATCGTGCGTATGACCCGTTCCTCCATGCTGGAAGTGCTGGGTGAAGATTACATCCGTACCGCGCGCGCCAAAGGTTTAACCCGCATGCGCGTCATCATCGTCCACGCGCTGCGTAACGCCATGCTGCCGGTGGTGACCGTTATCGGCCTCCAGGTGGGTACGCTGCTGGCGGGGGCGATCCTGACGGAAACCATCTTCTCCTGGCCGGGCCTCGGACGCTGGCTGATTGATGCGCTGCAACGCCGTGACTATCCGGTGGTGCAGGGTGGGGTGCTGCTGGTCGCGACGATGATTATCCTCGTCAACCTGCTGGTCGATTTGCTGTACGGCGTGGTGAACCCGCGTATTCGTCATAAGAAGTAAGGGGCCATCATGTCACAGGTTTCTGAAAACAAAGCTGTTGCTGCACCGGTTCCAATGACGCCGCTGCAGGAGTTCTGGCACTACTTCAAGCGCAATAAAGGCGCGGTAGTCGGGCTGGTGTATGTCGCTATCATGATCCTGATTGCGGTGTTTGCGAACTTTCTGGCGCCATATAACCCGGCGGATCAGTTCCGCGATGCGCTGCTGGCACCTCCTGCATGGCAGGATGGCGGTAGCCTGGCGCACCTGCTGGGTACCGATGATGTGGGCCGCGATGTGCTGTCGCGTCTGATGTACGGCGCGCGTTTGTCGCTGCTGGTTGGCTGTCTGGTGGTGGTGCTCTCCCTGATTATGGGGATCATCCTCGGCCTGGTTGCCGGTTACTTCGGCGGCATCGTTGATAACATCATTATGCGTATCGTCGACATCATGCTGGCACTGCCAAGCCTGCTGCTGGCTCTGGTGCTGGTGGCGATCTTCGGCCCGTCGATCGGTAACGCCGCCCTGGCGCTGACCTTCGTGGCGCTTCCTCACTACGTGCGTTTAACCCGTGCGGCGGTGCTGGTGGAAGTGAACCGCGACTACGTCACCGCCTCTCGCGTGGCGGGTGCCGGTGCGATGCGCCAGATGTTCGTCAATATCTTCCCTAACTGCCTTGCGCCGCTGATCGTTCAGGCGTCGCTCGGTTTCTCTAACGCCATTCTTGATATGGCCGCTCTTGGCTTCCTGGGCATGGGTGCGCAGCCGCCAACACCGGAGTGGGGCACCATGCTCTCCGACGTGTTGCAGTTCGCACAAAGCGCCTGGTGGGTTGTCACCTTCCCGGGTCTGGCAATCCTGCTGACGGTGCTGGCATTTAACCTGATGGGTGATGGCCTGCGTGATGCGCTTGATCCCAAACTGAAGCAGTAAGAGGCACGAGATGGCGTTATTAAATGTAGATAAATTATCGGTGCACTTCGGCGACGAAGGCACCCCGTTTCGCGCCGTGGACCGCATCAGCTACAGCGTCAATCAGGGCGAAGTGGTTGGTATCGTCGGGGAGTCCGGTTCCGGTAAGTCGGTGAGTTCACTGGCAATCATGGGGCTGATTGATTACCCGGGCCGCGTGATGGCGGAAAACCTGCAGTTCAACGGTCAGGACCTTAAGCGCATTTCTGAGAAACAGCGCCGCCAGCTGGTGGGCGCCGAAGTGGCGATGATCTTCCAGGACCCGATGACCAGCCTGAACCCGTGCTACACGGTCGGCTTCCAGATTATGGAAGCGATTAAGGTGCACCAGGGTGGTAACAAGAAAACCCGTCGCCAGCGCGCGATCGACCTGCTGAACCAGGTGGGTATTCCTGACCCGGCATCGCGGCTGGACGTATACCCGCACCAGCTTTCCGGTGGGATGAGCCAGCGCGTGATGATCGCCATGGCGATTGCCTGTCGACCAAAGCTGCTGATTGCGGATGAACCGACAACGGCGCTGGATGTGACCATCCAGGCGCAAATCATCGAGCTGCTGCTGGAGTTGCAACAGAAAGAGAACATGGCGCTGGTGCTGATTACGCACGATCTGGCGCTGGTGGCCGAAGCCGCACACAAGATCATCGTGATGTACGCGGGCCAGGTGGTTGAGACCGGAAATTCGCACGATATCTTCCGCGCGCCGCGTCATCCGTATACGCAGGCACTGCTGCGCGCGCTGCCGGAGTTTGCCCAGGACAAAGCGCGTCTGGCGTCGCTGCCGGGCGTGGTTCCGGGCAAATACGACCGTCCGCAGGGCTGTCTGCTTAATCCGCGCTGCCCGTATGCCACGGACAAATGCCGCGTTGAGGAGCCAGAGCTGAATCTGCTGGCCGACGGTCGACAGTCAAAATGCCACTACCCACTCGATGATGCCGGGAGGCCAACACTATGAGTACGCAACAGGCCACCACGCAGCAGCCGCTGTTGCAGGCCATCGACCTGAAAAAACACTACCCGGTGAAAAAGGGGATTTTTGCCCCCGAGCGCCTGGTGAAAGCGCTGGACGGCGTCTCCTTTAACCTCGAACGCGGTAAAACGCTGGCGGTGGTGGGGGAGTCAGGCTGCGGGAAATCGACGCTGGGCCGTCTGCTGACGATGATTGAAGTCCCGACCGGCGGTGAGCTCTATTATCAGGGCCAGGATCTGCTCAAGCATGACCCGCAGGCGCAGAAGCTGCGCCGCCAGAAAATCCAGATTGTGTTCCAGAACCCGTACGGTTCTTTGAACCCGCGAAAAAAAGTGGGACAGATCCTGGAAGAGCCCCTGCTGATTAACAGCAATCTGAGCAAAGAGCAGCGCCGTGAAAAAGCGCTGGCAATGATGGCGAAGGTCGGCCTCAAAACCGAGCATTACGACCGCTACCCGCATATGTTCTCCGGCGGCCAGCGTCAGCGTATCGCCATCGCCCGCGGGCTGATGCTCGATCCGGATGTGGTGATTGCCGATGAGCCGGTTTCGGCGCTCGACGTGTCCGTGCGCGCGCAGGTGCTGAACCTGATGATGGATCTCCAGCAGGATCTGGGGCTGTCTTATGTGTTCATCTCTCACGACCTGTCGGTGGTGGAGCATATTGCCGATGAAGTGATGGTGATGTATCTGGGGCGCTGCGTGGAGAAGGGGACCAAAGAGCAGATCTTTAATAATCCTCGTCATCCGTACACCCAGGCGCTGCTGTCTGCGACGCCGCGTCTGAACCCGGACGATCGTCGCGAGCGCATTAAGCTGACGGGTGAACTGCCAAGTCCGCTGAATCCGCCGCCGGGGTGTGCCTTCAACGCGCGCTGCAGCCGCCGCTTTGGCCCGTGCACCCAGCTTCAGCCGCAGCTGAAGGATTATGGCGGTCAGCTGGTCGCCTGCTTTGCGGTCGATCAGGATGAAAATGGCGAGAAGCCGCACGCATAACGAAAAAAAACCGGCGCTAAGCCGGTTTTTTTATGTCTGCCTGACTATTTTCGCAGGCGAATCTGGTCGACGGCGTGCTTCTCGCTCTTGGTGAGGATCAGGCTCGCACGCTCGCGCGTCGGGAGGATGTTCTCTTTGAGGTTCACGTAGTTGATCTCATTCCACAGCCCCCTGGCCACATTAATCGCCTCTTCTTCAGAAAGCTGGGCGTAGTGGTGGAAATAGGAGTCCGGGTCGGTGAATGCCCCTTCGCGGAACTTCAGGAAGCGGTTGATATACCAGTTCTGCAGCAGATCTTCCGGCGCATCAACATAAATAGAGAAATCGACGAAATCCGAAACGAATACATGATGCGGGTCATGAGGATAGTCCATGCCGCTTTGCAGCACGTTCAAACCTTCAAGGATCAGGATATCCGGCTGGACTACCGTTTTATCCCCATCCGGGATGCGGTCGTAAATCAGGTGTGAATAGACCGGCGCCGTGACGTGCGGCACGCCAGATTTCAGGTCAGAGACAAATTTTACCAGACGGTGCATATCATAAGAGAGCGGGAAGCCCTTCTTCTTCATCAGCCCGCGTTCTTTTAAGACCTCGTTCGGGTGCAGGAAGCCGTCGGTGGTGATCAACTCAACGCTGCGGTGTTCCGGCCAGCGGCTCAGCAGCGCCTGCAGCACGCGTGCGGTAGTGCTTTTACCCACGGCCACGCTGCCCGCAATACTAATGATATAAGGAATGCGCTGACCATTGGTTCCGAGGAACTGCTCCAGCACCGCCTGACGGCGCAGGTTGGAGCTGATATAGAAGTTAAGCAAGCGAGAGAGGGGGAGATAAATTTCTGCCACCTCTTCCAGGGACAGATCTTCGTTTATCCCTTTTAACCGTGCGATTTCACCTTCCGTCAGCGTCATAGGGACGGAATCACGCAGGGCAGCCCACTGGCTGCGGTTAAAGTGAAGATAAGGCGTCATTAACGTTTGCTCTTTTTTGCTCATAAGCATGCTTCAGTGAGCCAGCGCTATGCTGCCGGGACGTGGCTCATCACACAGTTAATTTTGGACAATGGGCAGGAGGTTAACACCAGATGGCGGGAATAATAAGAAAAAAGATGGAAAGCGCTGCGTTACGCGGAAGCCGTCACGCTACGGTGTATGCGATGTAAATCATGCCTGTATGTTGATTATTTGACCCGCAATGGCTACTTTTACATCGCTTAGCGCTGCGTTCGCATAAAATGTGAGCGAAAGAACGTTTTATGCAAATTTTTAGTTGCATGACCGCGCAGGTATCCATAGAATGCGCGCTACTTGATGCCGACTTAGCTCAGTAGGTAGAGCAACTGACTTGTAATCAGTAGGTCACCAGTTCGATTCCGGTAGTCGGCACCATCAAGTCCGGTGGGGTTCCCGAGCGGCCAAAGGGAGCAGACTGTAAATCTGCCGTCACAGACTTCGAAGGTTCGAATCCTTCCCCCACCACCACTTTCTGGCAGCGTAAATGCCGCCGGAGCTGGTTGGAAAAATTAGCCAGCTCAAACTGAAAAAGAGAGAAATCTCTTTTTTTGTTACAGAAAGAACTGGGTAGCCGAGTTTCAGGATGCGGGCATCGTATAATGGCTATTACCTCAGCCTTCCAAGCTGATGATGCGGGTTCGATTCCCGCTGCCCGCTCCAATACGTGCTGATATGGCTCAGTTGGTAGAGCGCACCCTTGGTAAGGGTGAGGTCCCCAGTTCGACTCTGGGTATCAGCACCACTTCACTTCTCCTTCCCGTTTCTCTCTGTTTCAATTTTACTGTATTCAACAATTCAGGCATTTCGCCTGGTTGATGTGGTGATATCACCGATTTATCCGTGTCTTAGAGGGACAATCGATGTCTAAAGAAAAGTTTGAACGTACAAAACCGCACGTTAACGTCGGTACTATCGGCCACGTTGACCATGGTAAAACAACGCTGACCGCTGCAATCACTACCGTTCTGGCTAAAACCTACGGTGGTTCTGCTCGTGCATTCGACCAGATCGATAAC
>NZ_JADBQZ010000017.1:0-132206 GCF_014896175.1 Enterobacter cloacae complex sp. I3 | reverse complement strand
TGGTGGGTCGTGCAGGATTCGAACCTGCGACCAATTGATTAAAAGTCAACTGCTCTACCAACTGAGCTAACGACCCACTTTTATGCCGCTTTCACGTTGTTTGATATCCCGTGGCAACGGCGGCATATATTACTGATTTAAGAATTCAGCGCAACAAAAATTTCGATGAAGATCACTTAACTGCTTAGTAATCATGCTGCACGACCAGAAATAACGCGATTTCTGGTCATGCGATAATCATCCCATCGAATTCAGGCGTTTTTGCGCCTGCTTAGCACCTTCGGTGCCCGGGAATTTTGCGACCACCTGCTGATAAACCGCTTTGGCTTTCGCCGTGTCGCCTTTGTCCTGCATGATCACGCCAACCTTAAACATCGCATCTGGCGCTTTCGGCGATTTCGGGTAATTTTTTACCACGGAGGCAAAATAAAACGCCGCATCGTCCTTTTTACCCTTGTTGTAATTCAACTGACCGAGCCAGTAATTCGCATTTGGCTGATAGGTTGAGTCAGGGTATTTCTTGATAAAGTTCTGAAACGCAGCGAGCGCGTCATCCTGACGAGATTTATCCTGCACCAGGGCAATGGCCGCATTGTAATCCGTATTCGCGTCACCGCTCTGTACAGGCGCTCCTGTTGAGGCTGAAGCATCAGCAGACGGCGCAGGCGCTGAGGTTGCCGCGCCGCTTTGATCGCCCGCTGCGGGTTGTGCTGCTGCACCGCCACTGCTGAGGCTATCTATCTGCAATAAAATTTGCTTCTGACGTTCCACAACCTGGTTAAGCTGATACTGACTTTCCTGAATCTGACCGCGGAGAGAGTCAATATCGTTTTGGTTATCGGAAAGTTGCTGCTGGAGTTGGGTTAAAAGCTGACTGTGAGCGTTAGAAATACGCTCGAGCTGAGTGACCCGGTCTTCTACCGAGCCTGAGCCGACACTACTGATTGGTGCCTGAGCAAAAGCGGCCCAGGGGGCCGCTATTCCAACCAGTAACGACAGACTCAACAGATGATGTCTGAAGTTACTGCTCATGCAATTCTCTTAGTAAACCAGTACGGCACGACGGTTTTTGGAGTAAGCCGCTTCGTCGTGACCCAGTACTGCAGGTTTTTCTTTACCGTAAGAAACGATGGAGATCTGGTCAGCAGAAACGCCTTTACCCTGCAGGTACATCTTAACGGCGTTAGCACGACGTTCACCCAGGGAGATGTTGTACTCTGGAGTACCACGTTCGTCCGCGTGACCTTCTACGGTGACTTTGTAAGATGGGTTGCTACGCAGGAAGTTAGCGTGAGCATCCAGCATCGCAGCGAAGTCAGAACGGATGTCGTATTTATCCAGATCGAAGTAAACGATGTTGTTCTGCTGCAGCTGCTGCATCTGAAGACGCGCTTGCTCTTCAGAAGACATGTTGCCATTGCCGTTCGCGTCCATACCGGTACCGGCACCCATCATGCCTTCGCCGCTCTGGTCATTGCTGGCGTTCTTGTTAGAAGAACACGCTGCGATTGCCATTACAGGCAGAGCGATGATCAGCCCCTTCAGCACTTTGTTCAGTTGCATTTCTATGATTCCTTTAGTAATCAATTAATTATTATTTACAGATACGGCGACCAGGCAGGTGATTTTACCTGTCCATCAGTGGCCGGAATACGCGCTTTGAAACGCCCATCTGTAGAAACCAGATTCAGCACAGATCCCATCCCCTGAGAAGAGCTGTAGATTACCATAGTGCCGTTAGGTGCCAGACTTGGCGTTTCATCCAGGAACGTTGACGACAGAACTTGAACGCCACCCGCTACCAGATCTTGTTTGGCAATGTGCTGCTGCCCACCGTTGGAGCTGACCATTACCATGAATTTACCGTCGCTGCTCACGTCTGCGTTCTGGTTCTGAGAGCCTTCCCAGGTGATACGCTGCGGAGCACCGCCGTTAATGTTCACTTTATAGATTTGTGGACGGCCTGCCTGGTCAGAGGTAAACGCCAGGTTTTGGCTGTCCGGGAACCATGATGGTTCAGTATTGTTGCTGCGACCGTCGGTCACCTGACGGATCTGGCCGGAGCCAATGTCCATCACGTACAGGTTCAGGCTACCGGTTTTAGACAGCGCAAACGCCAGTTTAGACCCATCAGGAGAGAAGGAAGGCGCACCGTTGTGACGTGGGAACGACGCTACCTGACGCACCGCACCGTTAGCCAGCGTCTGGATAACCAGCGCAGAACGACCACTTTCGAAGGTCACGTAGGCCAGTTTGGACCCGTCCGGAGACCAGGCTGGAGACATTAGCGGCTGTGAAGAGCGTTTCACCAGGAACTGGTTGTAACCGTCGTAGTCAGATACGCGCAGCTCGTACGGGAACTGACCGCCGTTGGTCTGTACCACATATGCGATACGAGTACGGAACGCACCTTTAATACCGGTCAGCTTTTCGAATACCGCGTCGCTGGCCGCGTGTGCCGCGTAGCGCAGGTACTGTTTAGTGACCTTGTAAGAGTTCTGTGCCAGAACGGTACCCGGTGCACCGCCGGTATCCACCAGCTGCCAGGCCACGTTGTAAGAACCGTCCGGGTTAGGCGTAACCTGCCCCACCACCACGGCATCGATACCCAGCGCAGACCATGCAGCAGGCTGGACTTCCTGCGCACTGCCCGGCTGCTGCGGCAGACGAGAACGATCTAACGGGTTGAATTTACCGCTGTTACGCAGGTCAGCCGCCACGATGCCACCGGCATCTTCAGGTGCAGCGCCAGGACCGGCCCACTGGAACGGAACAACACCGATTGGGCGTGCCGAGTCCACCCCCTGGGTGATCTCGATACGTACTTCTGCGTGCAGGACTGCTGCCCACAGCATTAAAAAACTAAATGCTACACGTAATGCCTGCTTCATCATATCTCCCTTATCCGGGTAACCTTACCCACGATAATTTAGCAGAATGTTAACAAACTCAAATAGACAAAACTACCCGAACCCTGTGACTAAACCTGGTCTATTTTTCCCCGTTTGCACGGGGAAAATGTAACTTAAGGTTTGAAGTCCAGCGGCGCATTTTTGAAGACTTCGTAGACTGCCTGAGAAGGCGGTTTAGGCATCTTCGCCTGACGCGCTGCAGCCAGAGCCGCAGTACATAAAGCCGGGTCGCCACCTTCAGACTTAATATCAAGCAGCATGCCGTCCGGAGCCAGTTTTATACGCAGCGTACACGTTTTACCGGCATAGGAAGACGCATCGTAGAACCGGCTTTCAATCGCCGATTTAATCTGCGCGGCATAGCCGTTGATTTCAGCCCCTGTCGCACCGTTACTCTTAGTGTTACCACTTCCGGTCGGTGCTGCGTTGTTTCCTTTCGCGCCACCGCCCGTTTTCGGTGCATTCTTACCGGAGCTTAAATCCCCCAGCAGATCGTCAACCCCTGCGGCGGCCGCGGCTTTCTCAGCGGCAGCAGCCTTTTTAGCAGCCGCTTTTTCAGCAGCTGCTTTCTTATCGGCAGCGGCCTTCTCAGCTGCAGCTTTTTTATCAGCAGCGGCTTTTTCAGCGGCGGCAGCTTTTTCGGCAGCAGCCTTCTCAGCCGCAGCGGCTTTCTTCGCAGCCTCGGCAGCCGCTTTCTTCTCTGCGTCCTGAGCGGCTTTCTTCGCGGCTTCGGCTTCAGCTTTCTTCTGTGCGTCAGCAGCGGCTTTCTTCGCGGCTTCCGCTTCGGCTTTCTTCTGGGCATCCGCAGCGGCTTTCTTCGCGGCTTCGGCCTCAGCTTTCTTCTGGGCATCGGCAGCCGCTTTCTTCGCCGCTTCTGCTGCTAATTTTGCCTGGGCATCAGCCTGCGCTTTGGCATCCGCTGCGGCTTTTGCTGCCGCCTCTTCCGCCTGCTTTTGCTGTTCCTGCGCTTTCTTCGCGGCCTCTTCGGCTTGCTTCTGCTGTTCCGCCTGCGCTTTCGCGGCTTCCTGCGCCTGCAAACGTTCTTTCTCAAGCTGCTTCAAACGCTCCTGCTCGGCGGCCTGCTTTTCACGCAGTTCTTCCGCCTGCTGTTGCGCCTGTTTTTCACGCTGCTCTTCAGCCCGTTTGGCACTCGCCTTCTGCTGTTGTTCGCGATTATAGTTTTGCACTACCGCACCGGGATCCACCATTACGGCGTCAATGGAAGACCCTCCACCGCCGCCTGCTGATGCATCAATATGCTCGTCGAACGAACTCCAGATCAGCGCTGCAAAAAGAATAACGTGCACCACTGCGGAGACGATTATCGCTCGCTTAAGCTTGTCGTTCTGTTCGGTTGCCTTTGACACTATCGGTTCCCAAAAACTACGCGGATGATCAAATAGGTTGAGTCATTAAGCCAACTGACTTAACACCCGCACTATGTAGCAAGTTCAGCGCTTTAATAATTTCATCGTAGGGTACGTCTTTCGCGCCACCGATTAAGAAGACCGTTTTCGGATTTGACTCCAGGCGACGCTGCGCTTCGGCAATAACCTGCTCAGGTGGCAGCTGATCCATACGATCTTTCTCTACCACTACGCTGTACTGCCCTACGCCGGAAACTTCAATGATGACCGGAGGATCGTCATTGGTGCTCACCGCCTGTGATTCTGTCGCATCCGGCAGATCGACTTCCACACTCTGGGTAATGATCGGCGCTGTTGCCATGAAGATCAGCAGCAGTACCAGCAGAACGTCCAGCAGTGGCACGATATTGATTTCGGACTTGAGCTCGCGACGACCTCGTCCACGCGATCTGGCCATGGTTTACCCCTTGTTGCTCTCGGTGCTGGTAAACGCCTGACGGTGCAGAATCGCAGTGAACTCTTCCATAAAGTTGTCGTAGTTCAGTTCCAGTTTGTTCACGCGCTGGTTCAGACGGTTGTAAGCCATAACCGCCGGAATTGCCGCAAACAGACCGATAGCGGTCGCAATCAGTGCTTCAGCGATACCCGGTGCAACCATCTGCAACGTCGCCTGCTTCACCGCGCCCAGCGCGATAAAGGCGTGCATGATCCCCCACACGGTACCAAACAGACCGATATACGGGCTGATAGAACCCACGGTACCGAGGAAAGGAATGTGCGTTTCAAGATTTTCCAGCTCGCGGTTCATGGAGATACGCATCGCACGCGATGCCCCTTCCACGACGGCTTCCGGCGCATGATTGTTTGCCCGATGCAGACGAGCGAACTCTTTGAATCCGCTATAGAAAATTTGTTCGGAGCCGGTCAGGTTTTCACGGCGTCCCTGACTCTCCTGATACAGGCGAGAAAGTTCAATACCCGACCAGAACTTATCTTCAAATGCTTCCGCTTCACGGCCAGCAGCATTGAGGATACGCGTTCTCTGGATAATGATGGCCCAGGATGCGATTGAAAAACCAATCAAAATCAACATGATAAGTTTAACCAGAAGGCTTGCCTTCAGGAACAAATCAAGGATATTCATGTCAGTCACTGCTTAAACTCCGCGACAATAGACTTAGGAAGCGCACGAGGCTTCATTATGGTTGGATCAACACAAACAATCAGTACTTCAGCTGAGTTCAGTACGGTGTTCTCTGCGTTGACTATCCGCTGCGTGAAAACCAGTGAGGTCCCGCGCATTGATGTAATTTCAGTTTGGACTTCGAGCATATCGTCGAGTCTGGCAGGCGCAAAATACTCAAGCGTCATCTTGCGTACCACGAAGGCAACTCGCTCAGCCAACAGCACCTGTTGACTAAAGTGATGATGGCGCAGCATCTCTGTGCGTGCCCGTTCATAAAAAGCAACGTAGCTGGCGTGGTAAACCACACCACCGGCATCGGTATCTTCGTAATAGACACGAACCGGCCATCGAAACAGCGTTGTATTCACTTTACATCCCAGTAATGCAACAAAAGTTAGAGCTTTTAAACTTCGCTACTATACGCGCGGGAAAGATGGTTTGGAATGGGGGAAAGTAAACGGAGAGTAAATTTTTATGGGCTCGGGTAAGCCCATAACGTTAACGGACATTTCTTATTCAGAAGAAGAAGAAAATCAAACCGGCGAGAAGCACCAGATCGGCAATCAGCGGGCAAAAAATTCCCTGCCAGTGAACGGCTTTCGGACGAAAGCCCACGCCGTGGATCACCCCGGCACACACTGCCCACATGATGAGGAAGCCGTGCCAGATCTCAAGCTCGCTGGTCTTTGCCGCAAAGCGCGACGGGTCCCAGAAGATACAGCCTGCCAGCAGTAATGCCATCACTAAAGAAAGCGCCCGTAACGGGCGCTTATCCATTACCGCGTAAAGCTTCGCGATAATATTCATCAGTGTTTTTCTTCACCCGCTTTGGTCGCTTCGACGTGCTCAAGCGCCAGGGCAGTGATGACACCAAAAGCACAGGCAAGAAGCGTCCCTAAAATCCATGCGAAATACCACATATTCAGCTCCTTACTTAGTACATAGAGTGGGTGTTGCTTTCGATATGTTCTTTGGTGATACGACCGAACATTTTCCAGTAACACCAGATGGTGTATGCCAGAACAATCGGAACGAACACGCAAGCAACGTAAGTCATTAAGTTCAGCGTCATATGGCTGGAGGTTGCATCCCACATGGTCAGGCTAGCATTCAGCATGGTGCTGGATGGCATGACGAATGGGAACATGGCAATACCCGCCGTCAGGATGATGCACGCCAGCGTCAGTGAAGAGAACACGAACGCCAGAGCACCTTTCTCCAGACGAGACGTCAGCACGGTCAGCAGCGGCAGCAGCACGCCCAGAGCCGGGATCGCCCACAGCGCAGGGGTATTGTTGAAGTTCACCAGCCATGCACCAGCCTGACGCGCCACTTCTTTGGTCAGCGGGTTAGACGGTGCCGAGTGGTTAATCGCAGACGTCACCACGTAGCCATCAATACCGTACACCACCCACACGCCTGCCAGAGCGAAGCAAACCAGGGTCACCAGTGCCGCCACCTGAGCAGTAGCACGGGAACGCAGGTGCAGTTCACCCACAGTACGCATCTGCAGGTAAGTTGCGCCCTGAGTGATGATCATCGCCACGCTCACCACACCGGCCAGCAGGCCAAACGGATTCAGCAGCTGGAAGAAGTTACCGGTGTAGTAAAGACGCATGTATTCATCGAGGTGGAACGGTACGCCCTGCAGCAGGTTACCGAATGCCACGCCAATCACCAGCGGTGGAACGAAGCTACCAATGAAGATGCCCCAGTCCCACATGTTGCGCCAGCGGGTATCTTCAATCTTGGAACGGTAGTCGAAACCGACCGGACGGAAGAATAAAGAGGCCAGCACCAGAATCATCGCCACATAGAAGCCGGAGAACGCAGCCGCGTAGACCATCGGCCAGGCAGCGAACAGCGCGCCGCCTGCGGTGATCAGCCACACCTGGTTACCGTCCCAGTGAGGGGCGATGGAGTTAATCATGATTCGACGCTCGGTGTCATTACGACCGAGGAAACGGGTGAGCATCCCCACCCCCATGTCGAAACCATCCGTGACGGCGAAACCGATCAGCAGAACGCCAACCAGCAGCCACCAGATAAAACGCAATACTTCATAATCGATCATTTGATGACTCCTGTCTTAGCGTGCCGGCTGAGTAGTCGCAGTGGACTGCTCGTAGTGATAGCGACCGGTTTTCAGGCTGCTTGGGCCAAGGCGCGCGAACTTGAACATCAGGAACAGTTCAGCCACCAGGAACAGGGTGTACAGACCACAGATCAGCAGCATGGAGAAGATCAGGTCGCCTGCCGTCAGGGAAGAGTTCGCGACCGCCGTTGGCAGTACCTCACCAATCGCCCATGGCTGACGGCCATACTCCGCTACAAACCAGCCGGATTCAATCGCGATCCACGGCAGTGGAATACCGTACAGCGCGGTGCGCAGCAGCCATTTTTTCTCGCCGATGCGGTTACGAATCACGGACCAGAAGGACGCCGCAATGATCAGTAGCATGATGATGCCGCAGCCCACCATGATACGGAATGCGAAGTACAGTGGCGCAACGCGTGGAATCGAGTCTTTGGTCGCCATCTGAATCTGTGCTTCCGTCGCATCAGAAACGTTCGGGGTATAACGTTTCAGCAACAAACCGTAGCCCAGGTCTTTCTTCACGTCGTTAAATTGATCGCGAACGGCCTGATCGGTAGAGCCGGCACGCAGCTGTTCCAGCAGCGAGTAAGCCTTCATACCGTTACGGATACGCTCTTCGTGCTGAACCATCAGCTCCTTCAGACCCGTTACCTGCTTATCAACAGAACGGGTTGCGATGATACCCAGCGCGTAAGGAATTTGGATGGCGAAGCGGTTTTCCTGCGCGTCCTGATCGGGAATACCGAACAGCGTAAAGGCAGCAGGCGCCGGTTGGGTTTCCCATTCGGCTTCGATAGCGGCCAGTTTGGTTTTCTGCACATCACCCATTTCGTAACCGGATTCATCACCCAGAACGATAACGGAGAGGATTGCAGCCATACCGAAGCTTGCAGCGATAGCAAAGGAGCGCTTGGCAAACGCGAAGTCACGACCGCGCAGCATATAGTAGGAGCTGATACCCAACACGAACATCGCGCCGCACACGTAGCCAGATGCCACGGTGTGAACAAATTTAACCTGAGCAACCGGGTTCAGGACCAGCTCGGCAAAGCTGACCATCTCCATACGCATGGTTTCGAAGTTGAAGTCAGACGCGATCGGGTTCTGCATCCAGCCGTTCGCCACCAGGATCCACAGCGCGGACAGGTTCGAACCTAATGCCACCAGCCAGGTTACGGCCATGTGCTGGACTTTACCCAGACGGTCCCAACCGAAGAAGAACAGACCTACAAAGGTGGATTCGAGGAAGAAGGCCATCAGACCTTCAATGGCCAGCGGCGCACCGAAGATATCCCCTACATAGTGGGAATAGTAAGACCAGTTAGTCCCAAACTGGAACTCCATGGTCAAACCGGTTGCCACGCCCAGCGCGAAGTTGATACCGAACAACTTGCCCCAGAACTTGGTCATATCTTTATAAATCTGTTTGCCGGAGAGGACGTAAACCGTTTCCATAATTGCCAGCAGGAACGCCATACCGAGCGTCAGCGGCACAAACAGGAAGTGGTACATCGCGGTCAAGGCAAACTGTAAGCGCGACAGTTCGACTACGTCTAACATTATGACTCCTTGCTCATCGCATGAAGACTCCGAGAGTGAACCCCGTCAGAAAGAGATTCACACGCATGCCCCAATACAAATTATTCGCATCCTGGTCGTCGTTATTACCCTGGAGAAGGATAAAAACGATGACGACAGGTTACAAATAGGTTAATAAAAAACTCAAATTGATCCCGCAAATATAATACGCTGCAAAACCCTTACAATAAACAGGTTTTTATTGAATCACATTTACGTTTTTCGACGGCGATCAATTTATAGCAAAATTACCACTTTTCGGCCATTTTGATCGGGGACAATTTAGCGCTTTTCGGCATCTTTTTCCAAGCATTAAACTTTGATTTAAATCAAAAACCAGTCTTGATGTTAATCATGTTTAGCTGCGGTGAGAATGGTAAAAACCATGTTAATGATATGTGCATGCAAAGATGCGATTGGTTATCGAAGACCAAAAAAAATATAAACAGAAGTGATTTTAATTAACGCGAGAGAAAAATGCCCTGTCGAAGCGGGACAAACAATAAGCGTAGCTGGGCCAGTTTATTTTTCCATTCTGTTTTTGCAACCCTTAGAAATTACATTTGATTTACTTTTATTATCCCGGAAGTTAACACCGAAGCGTGACTATTTAATGAAAAAAGGCCGCAAACTCTGCGGCCTTTTGATCGTGTCAGCGGTTTTCAGGCAAGAAGAATGCTGAAGGTTCGTGACTGTCCCGGTCTGAACGCCCCGACGATGCCCTCTTCTTCACGATTGTCTATTATCCGTTCATTCATGTCCGTTTCGCAGCACCGTTTCACGGTCGGAGCCACGGATAACGTCGCGTCACATGCGCTGGACTCGGAAGGGTTGAACAGACGAAGAATTAGCTCGTCTCGATCTTCAGCCTTTTTGAGCGTACTGAGCACGCATCCCGTGGGCGAAAGCGCCAGCAGGCTGTAACTTTCCGGCGTGGTAAACGACGAGCGATTGAGCTTCATCGCGTCCCAGGGAATTTTGTTATAGCACTGCACCGGCGTTAACCACGATTTAGCCTGCTGCGCGACGCCCGCGTTTTCCGGCGTTCCACTGAAGCTGAAGAGGCTAAAGCGACAGCTTAACGAACCGCGCACCTGGGAGTCAGGAACAGGCATTTTGATTCCTGAAGGCCTACCGGGGCGCAACAGCAAATCTTCTTTGCCGAGTAACCCCACGCCGCGCAGCAGGGTCAGGGCAAAGGCTTTTTTATCCTCACCTACTACTTCAAACTCGCGTAGTCCTTCGGTGAACAGCGCAAGCCCGTTTCGTTTTTCCTGCAGGACGGCATAGTTGAGTAAATTCCAGACGGGAACGGGCGCTTCTTTCCACCCCTCCTCCTGCCAGTTTTCCATCGCCGCGTCCTGCACCGGACGAGTGAGGGTGCCAAACTGGGTATCCGCTAACACGTCCTCTGTCATAAACGGCGTAGGGATCAGCACGCGGACGCGGTGGTCGTCAGCCTGATTATCCAGACGCACCGCCACATCAATACGCCTGCTGTGGTGGCTAAGCGTGATTTCAACCTCAGCGCCGAGAGACCCGTTTCGCTGACCCGCCGCGCGTTCGGCCAGATTAGCCGGTACCGCGATCTGATGGCGAATCACCGCCCTGCTCTGCCAGCCTTCGTGTATAACCTCGACCTGATGCTCGCCCTGCGCTGAAGTGAGTCTCCACTCTTCCCGCGAAGGCGAGTAGTCGTACTCATCGCCATCATCCGAACTCTCTTCGATTTCCAGCACCCGGTCATAAATCAGCCCGGTTTCTTTGTCGCGCAGGCGCAGCGTACCGTCGTTATTTAAATCAATCTGCCAGAAGGCGTTTTCGAGCAAGGATTCGGTGTTTATCACCGGAGAGATCACCTTCCCGGCCACGTTTGGCTCGATAAACAGCGTACGGTAGCCCATCGACGGCAGTATCTGGCTGAGCTGAATATCAAACTCCATAAACGGCTCATAATTACCGTAATGGACAATCTGCCTGTCAATGAGACCAGGGTCCAGCTCGCGCGCGCTGCGAATGAAATACGGGATCTCGTTGCCTTTATCATCCAACAGACGGAACTGGCTGGCGCGCAGTCGAATCGTGGTGTTCATCACCTCTTCACGCGGCCAGGGCATCAGGTTGAACATCACCAGTTTGTCGGCGTCGCTTTGCGGCATGTTGTCGACAATCTTGCGCATATAGAAACGCACCAGGTTATCTGCCATGTCTTCAGCCAGTTCAAAACGAGAGACAATCTCACGATGCACCTTGTCGCTGCAGCAGCAGCCGATGCTGTCGTGAGCGTGGTTTTTAAGGATCTCTTTCCACATCTTCTCCAGCAGGCCGTGGTGATAATCGAAGCCCAGCGTCCATGCAAGCGTCGCCAGCGGTTCGAGGATGTTGACAAGTTTGTTCTCAATACGCGCATGGGCAATTTTGATATCCATGCGCGTGGAGCCGATTGTCCGGTGCACGCGCATGTATTTCCCGTCGATAAACTCCCCTTTCAGGATCGCCAGTTCATTGCGGCGTGCCTCAATGTGGTCAAACACCTCTTCAAAGCGGCTCATTACAAATTGACGCTGCGGATAAATTTCACGCAGCTTATCCATCACGGAGAAAATGTTCTGCTGCAGCGGCATCTGATCGTGACCGTTGGGCAGCAAAATCTCTTTGGTGACGGAGGCCTTTTCCAGAACGTCGAAATAGCTGTCGAGCCGTTTTCGCAGCCCGGCTTCGTCCTCCGGTAAGTACTTACCAATCGCGTAGCCCAGCGGCAGCACCTGCGCCGTGACTTCACTGCCGTCCTGGCTCTGCCAGAGAAATTCGGTTTTATCGGTCCCGTGTCGTTCCGAGCAGCCGCGCCAGAACATCGTCCGGGTAATGCCAAATCCGTTATAGATATGCGGAAGCTGGCCGGACATACCAAACGAATCCGGCAGATAGCCGATCTTCATCGGCTCGCCGAACGCCATACAGTCCCGGATGCCGTACATCAGGTTGCGGACAATCGACTCGCCGCTGACAATCGTGGTATCGGTCTGGGTATACCAGGGGCCGATAATCAGTTTTCCGCGCTCCACAAGCGCCTTTACCCGCGCGCGGTTTTCGGGCACGACGGCAAAATAATCTTCCAGCACCGCCGTCTGGCCATCAAGGACGTAATATTTATACTCGTCGTCCTGCTCCAGACGGGTCAGGATCTCTTCCATATTATTGACCAGAAGAATGCGCGACTCTTCAGTGGTGAAGTACCACTCACGGTCCCAGTGCATATGCGGCGTGATATGAACGCGAGATACAGCTTTCATCTTCGTTTCCTGTTTTGTGAGTTTTTACGGTATGGCGTCTTCTGTGAGGTACTTGCCCTTTTTTACCGCCTGACGTCGCCAGAGCAGCAGAACAAACGTGGAGACAGCGGTCCCCGCCAGCGCCGCGCCAAACCAGCCCGCCGCCGCAACCACACCGCCCAACCCGGCATCGTGAAGTAAAAAGAGAGAGAAAATCCCGGCCCCCGGGGTAGACAAACCGATCCCCATCGCACCGACAGCCGCGCCTGTTACCATGGAGCCGAGCACAAATGAGCCAATGACGCGAAGCGGATCTTCAATCGCCATCGGGATCGCCCCTTCGGTAATGCCCGCCAGGCCGAGCAGCCACGTTGATTTACCGGTTTCAATTTCAAACGGTTTAAACAGCTTCGGCGCCAGCATCGTCGACGCCGTGACGGTGAAGGCTGAGACCATTTTGACGGAGGCAAAGATTGCGTAAGGACCATAAACGCCGTTCGCCATCGCCCCCAGGCAAAACGCGTAAGAGGCTTTGTTGACCGGGCCACCCAAATCGAATGAGCACATAAACCCGAGGATTGCCCCCAGAAGCAGCGCATTCGCGCCGGAGAGACCGTTAAGCCAGACGGTGAGCGTGTTATTGAGCCAGGCCACCGGTTCGCCAATCACAAACAGCATCAGGCTGCCCGCGCCCAGCACGCCAATCACCGGATAGAGATAAAACGTCAGAAAGCCGTTGTAGCGGCTACTGAGCCGGATGTGGTTTTTCACCCAGCGCATCAGATAGCCCGCGATCAGCCCACCGACGATAGCGCCCAGAAAACCGGAGCCGATCATATTGGCAGCAAGACCGGCCGCAAAGCCCGGCGTCAGCGCAGGTTTATCCGCCAGCGAATACGCGGTATAGGCCGCCAGAACAGGTACCATCAGAATGCCGAGCATGCCGCCGCCAAGCTTGCGATACATCCACAGCCACGAGTTTTCCTGGTCAAACAGGTGCTGCAGACCCAGGATTTGCGCCAGCAGTACCGACACGGCCAGCACCATACCGCCAGCGACGATCAGCGGCACCGCAAAAGAGATACCGCTGAGAAGTGCCTGCTTGAGTTCAGTTTTAACGCTCTTTTTCGTTTCGGTATCGACATGCGCAGGACGCGCATCGGATGCAGGCTGCAGCGCCAGCGCGCGCTCAATAAGCGCTTCAGCATGGCGCAGAGGCTCCGCGACGGGCACGGAGATGGCGGGGATCCCCTGAAAACGCTCGCTCTCTTTGATCGCCACTTCTGCGGCAAAAATGCACGCTTTGGCCTCACGAAGCTGCTGCGCGGTGATGCGCCCCTCAATGCCGTTCGCCCCCTGCTTTTCGACCACCACGTTGACACCAAGCTTGCGTCCCGCTTTTTCCAGGTACTCTGCGGCCATATAGGTATGCGCGATCCCGGCCGGACAGGCGGTCACGCAGACGATTGTCGGGGCATTCAGCGCGACGGCTGCCTCTTCCGTGTCAGGGGCAGCTTCAAGCGCAGCAAGCACGTCTTCCGCCGTGGTAGCAGCCATCACGCGCGCCCTGAGATCGTCATCCGCCAGGCGAGACGTCAGCTCCGTCAGCACCTGAATATGGGTCGAACCCGCTTCTGCTGGCGGAATGGCGAGCAGAAAAACCAGCTCAACCTCTTCCGGCCCGTCCACGCCTTCCCATGCAAGCGGTTCTCGCAGAGTTGCCACGGCAAAAGCCGCCTCCTTCACGACGGCTGATTTACCGTGAGGAACGGCCAGTCCTTCACCCAGCGCGGTCGGCCCAAGCGATTCCCGATGAAACACCTCCTCCAGAAACGCATCGGCATCAGCGATTTTGCCCAGCGCCACCAGCCGCGCCGTAAGCTGACGGATTGCCTCATCCCGGCGGGTAAACTGCGCCTGAACGCAAACAGCACGCGGATCGGTCAGAGTCGTCAGGTTCATAAAGATCCTCACCTATACAGAGTTATTGTCTGGGGAGGATTCTGGCAGACCTGATAATACATTTATGTGATCACTTTCACTAAAAGCCAAATTTGTATTTTAATTGTATTATTTACAAATCATCAGTTGAATGCATAATTCCCTGAAAAGGTATTAAGCAGGCGCGATAAAATGGGCAACAAACCGATGTACCGGCAGATAGCCGATGCGTTCCGCGAGAAAATCAACGCCGGGGAATTAAAACCCGGAGACGCGCTGCCGACGGAGTCCAGTCTTCAGGAGACGTTTCGCGTCAGCCGCGTCACCGTGCGGCAGGCCCTGAAACTGCTGGTCGATGAGCAGATCATCGAAAGTATTCAGGGCAGCGGCTCTTATGTAAAAAAAGAGGAGCGCGTCAATTACGATATTTATCAGCTCACCGGCTTTTACGAAAAGCTGGCGGATCGTCATGTCGATACGCACAGTGATGTCAAAATCTTTGAAGTGGTGAAAGCTGATGCGCGGCTGGCGGCGACATTAGCGGTTGGCGTGGAAGATAAGGTCTGGCACGTTAAGCGCGTGCGTTTCATCAAGCAGAAGCCGGTGAACCTGGAGGAGACATGGATGCCGCTGGCCATGTTTCCCGACCTCACCTGGGAAGTGATGGAGAATTCGAAATACCACTACGTTGAGCAGATCAAAAAGCTGGTTATCGATCGCAGCGAGCAGGAGCTGATGCCGATCATGCCGTCAGAGGAGGCGATCGCCGCGCTGTCGCTCGATCCCGCAAAGCCGATCCTGGAAAAAGTCTCCCGCGGGTTCCTGAAGGACGGACGGGTATTTGAATACAGCCGCAACGTGTTCAATACCGACGACTACAAGTTCACTCTCGTCGCCAGACGCAGGCAATAAAAAAGGCCGCTTTACAGCGGCCAACCATGTCGAAACGGACATTTTTATACTTCATCGCTCCCCATCCGGGGAGCAGAGAGGACTTACTTAATGATGGATTTCAGTGCTTCGCCGATATCCGCCAGGCTGCGAACGGTCTTCACGCCTGCGGCTTCCAGCGCAGCAAACTTCTCATCAGCCGTACCTTTACCACCGGCGATGATCGCGCCCGCGTGGCCCATACGCTTGCCTTTCGGCGCAGTCACACCCGCGATGTAGCCGACAACAGGCTTGGTTACGTGTTCTTTGATATAAGCAGCCGCTTCTTCTTCCGCGCTACCGCCGATCTCACCGATCATCACGATCGCTTCAGTCTGCGGATCTTCCTGGAACATCTTCAGGATGTCGATGAAGTTAGATCCCGGGATTGGGTCACCGCCGATGCCCACGCAGGTGGACTGGCCGAAGCCGTAGTCGGTGGTCTGCTTAACCGCTTCATAGGTCAGGGTACCGGAACGGGAAACGATGCCCACTTTGCCCGGCTTGTGAATGTGGCCAGGCATGATGCCGATTTTGCATTCGCCCGGAGTGATCACGCCTGGGCAGTTCGGGCCGATCATGCGCACGCCTGCTTCGTCCAGCTTCACCTTCACGGTCAGCATATCCAGGGTCGGGATGCCTTCGGTGATGGTGATGATCAGCTTGATGCCTGCGTCGATCGCTTCCAGAATGGAGTCTTTGCAGAACGGTGCCGGAACGTAGATCACGGTCGCGGTTGCGCCCGTCGCTTCTACCGCTTCACGCACGGTGTTGAACACCGGCAGGCCGAGGTGCGTGGTGCCGCCTTTACCTGGCGTTACGCCGCCAACCATCTGCGTGCCGTAGGCAATCGCCTGTTCGGAGTGGAAAGTCCCCTGGCTACCGGTGAAGCCCTGGCAGATAACCTTGGTATCTTTATTAATTAAAACTGACATTATTTCCCCTCCACTGCGGCAACAACCTGCTGAGCTGCATCCGTCAGACTTTTCGCTGCAATAATATTCAGGCCGCTGTCAGCCAGTTTTTTCGCGCCGAGTTCAGCGTTGTTACCTTCCAGACGCACAACCACCGGAACGTTAACACCCACTTCTTCTACCGCACCGATGATGCCGTCAGCAATCAGGTCGCAACGGACGATGCCGCCGAAGATGTTAACCAGTACCGCTTTAACGTTGTCGTCAGAGAGGATGATTTTGAACGCTTCGGTTACGCGCTCTTTGGTTGCGCCACCGCCCACGTCGAGGAAGTTTGCCGGCTCACCGCCGTGCAGCTTAACGATGTCCATGGTGCCCATCGCCAGGCCCGCACCGTTAACCATACAGCCGATGTTGCCATCCAGCGCCACGTAGTTCAGCTCCCACTGAGCAGCCTGTGCTTCACGCGGGTCTTCCTGAGACTGGTCGCGCATTTCGCGCAGATCCGGCTGGCGGAACAGCGCGTTGCCGTCAGCGCCCAGCTTGCCGTCGAGGCAGATCAGGTCGCCCTGGGTGGTGATCACCAGCGGGTTGATCTCGATCAGCGCCAGATCGCGCTCAAGGAAGATAGTCGCCAGGCCCATGAAGATCTTGGTGAACTGCTGAACCAGTTTGCCTTCCAGACCCAGCTTGAACGCCAGCTCGCGACCCTGATAAGGCATTGGGCCCGCCAGCGGATCGATAGCCACTTTGTGGATCAGGTGTGGGGTCTCTTCCGCCACTTTTTCAATTTCCACGCCGCCTTCGGTAGACGCCATGAACACCACGCGACGGGAGCTACGGTCAACCACCGCGCCCAGGTACAGCTCTTTCGCGATGTCGGTCGCCGCTTCGACCAGGATCTGGTTAACCGGCTGGCCGTTCGCATCTGTCTGGTAGGTCACCAGACGCTTGCCGAGCCAATGTTCAGCAAACGCACGAATCTCTTCTTTGCTCTTAACAACCTTCACACCGCCCGCTTTACCACGGCCACCAGCGTGAACCTGACATTTAACTACCCACGGGCCGGAACCGATTTTAGATGCGGCTTCTTCTGCTTCACGCGGGGTAGTACAGGCATAACCCACCGGAGCCGGTAAGCCATACCGGGCAAACAGCTGTTTGGCCTGATATTCATGTAAGTTCATGTGTTCTATCCATCCTTCAGGGTAATCGTTATCTTCAAACCTGTAGACCGGCGCAGCGTGTGCCGGTCCACGGGGCAGGTGATGCTAAATCGTTACTAGACGTCCAGCAGCAGACGCGTTGGATCTTCCAGCAGCTCTTTAATGGCTACCAGGAAGCCGACGGACTCGCGGCCGTCGATCAGGCGGTGGTCGTAAGAGAGCGCCAGGTACATCATCGGCAGGATCTCAACTTTACCGTCTACCGCCATCGGGCGATCTTTAATGGCATGCATACCCAGGATCGCGCTCTGCGGCGGGTTAATGATCGGGGTAGACATCAGCGAACCGAATACGCCGCCGTTGGTAATGGTGAAGTTACCGCCGGTCAGATCGTCTACGGTCAGCTTGCCGTCGCGGCCTTTCACGGCCAGCTCTTTAATGTTCTTCTCGATGTCAGCCATACCCAGGGTATCCACATCACGCAGAACCGGGGTCACCAGGCCGCGTGGGGTAGAAACCGCCATGCTGACGTCGAAGTAGTTGTGGTAAACCACGTCATCGCCATCGATAGACGCGTTCACTTCCGGGTAGCGTTTCAGCGCTTCAACCACCGCCTTCACGTAGAAGGACATGAAGCCCAGACGGATACCGTGACGTTTTTCAAACGCGTCACCGTACTGCTTACGCAGATCCATGATTGGCTTCATGTTCACTTCGTTGAAGGTGGTCAGCATCGCGGTGGAGTTTTTCGCTTCCAGCAGACGCTCGGCCACGCGCTTACGCAGGCGCGTCATCGGTACGCGTTTTTCGCTGCGGGCACCCAGAGCAGGCTGAGCTGCCGGCGCGGCCACAGGGGCTTTCGCTTCCGCCTGAGCAGGCGCTTTCGCCAGGTGCTTGTCGATGTCTTCGCGGGTCAGACGACCGCCCACACCGGTGCCTTTGATGGCTGCCGGGTCAAGGCTGTGTTCAGCCAGCAGGCGACGGATCGCCGGGCTGAGGGCGTCGTTAGACTGTTCTTCCAGAGAAGCCTGCTGGCGCTGAGCCGGCGTAGAAGCTTTCTCTTCAGACTTCGCGCTGGACTCTTTGCCCGCGCTGTTGCCTTCACGCAGGCGCCCCAGGATCTGACGAGAGGTGACGGTGGTGCCTTCATCTTCCAGCACCGCGTCCAGAACGCCATCCGCCGAAGCCGGTACTTCCAGTACCACTTTGTCAGTTTCGATTTCTACCAGCACTTCATCGCGCTTAACGGCATCGCCTGGTTTTTTGTGCCAGGTAGCGACGGTCGCATCTGCTACGGATTCAGGCAGGTCGGGAACAAGAATATCTACGCTACTCATTATGTATCCTTTAATTAATCGACGTTCAGCGCGTCATTGACCAGATCTTGTTGCTGCTTCTGGTGAACGGACATATACCCTACCGCCGGAGAGGCGGAGGCCGGGCGACCTGCATAGCGCAGGGCTGACCCAAATGGAATCACTTCACGGAAATGATGCTGGCTGCAGTACCATGCGCCCTGGTTGAGCGGCTCTTCCTGGCACCAGACAAAATCATGTACGTGAGCGTACTGTTTCAGCACTTCCTGCATCGCCTGATGCGGGAACGGATAAAGCTGTTCGATACGCACGATGGCGACATCTTTCTGATCGTTCTTACGGCGCTGTTCCAGCAGGTCGTAATAAACCTTACCAGAACACATTACGACACGCTTAACGGCCTGCGGATCCAGCTCGTCAATTTCACCGATGGCCGGCAGGAAGGTACCGTTCGCCAGCTCTTCCAGGCTGGAGACCGCCAGCGGGTGACGCAGCAGGGATTTCGGCGACATCACCACCAGCGGACGGCGCATACCGCGCAGCGCCTGACGACGCAGCATGTGGTACACCTGAGCCGGGGTGGACGGCACGCAGACCTGCATGTTCTGCTCGGCGCAGAGCTGCAGATAACGTTCCAGACGCGCGGAGGAGTGCTCCGGACCCTGGCCTTCATAACCGTGCGGCAGGAGCATCACCAGGCCACACATGCGGCCCCACTTCTGCTCGCCGGAGGAGATGAACTGGTCGATAACGACCTGCGCACCGTTGGCGAAGTCACCGAACTGTGCTTCCCAGATGGTCAGGGTGCGCGGTTCCGCCGTGGCGTAGCCGTATTCGAATGCCAGGACCGCTTCTTCAGACAGCACGGAGTCCCAGACCTTGAACTGGCCTTGACCGTTATGCACGTGCTGCAGCGGAGTGTAGGTTGAACCGTTAGACTGGTTGTGAACCACTGCGTGACGGTGGAAGAAGGTCCCACGGCCCGCGTCCTCACCGGACAGACGAACAGGAATGCCTTCGTCAACCAGCGTTGCGTAAGCCAGCGTTTCCGCCCCGCCCCAGTCGAACAGCTTCTCGCCTGCCGCCATGGACTGACGGTCGGCGTAGATTTTCGCCACGCGAGACTGCATCTCGATAGCGTCCGGCACGGTGCTGATGCGTTTAGCCAGCTCCTGCAGGCGCTTCATCTCAACCTTGTTCGGGTAGCTCTCATCCCACTCGTGGTTGAGGTACGGCGACCAGGTAAAGGAGTGCATGTTCATCGGACGCAGCTCTTTCACCACGCATTCACCCGCGTCCAGCGCGTCGCGGTAGAGGTTGACCATTTCGGTCGCATCTTCCAGCGTCGCCACCTTGTCGCTTTCCAGCTTGTCAGCATAGATTTTGCGCGGCGTCGGGTGTTTTTTGATTTTCTGGTACATCAGCGGCTGGGTTGCACTTGGCTCATCCGCTTCGTTGTGGCCGTGACGGCGGTAGCAGAAGAGGTCAATGAACACATCGCGTTTGAAGGTATTACGGAAGTCCAGCGCCAGACGGGTCACGAAAGCCACGGCTTCCGGGTCATCCGCATTAACGTGGAAGATTGGCGCCTGGACCATCTTACCGATGTCGGTGCAATATGGAGTAGAACGGGCATCCAGCGGGTTAGAGGTGGTGAAGCCCACCTGGTTGTTGATCACGATGCGAACGGTACCGCCCACTTCATAACCACGCGCTTTCGACATGTTCAGGGTTTCCTGAACCACGCCCTGCCCTGTGACCGCCGCGTCACCGTGGATGGTGATTGGCAGCACTTTATTGCTGCTCGGCTCGTCCAGACGATCCAGACGCGCGCGCACGGAACCGATAACCACCGGGCTGACGATTTCCAGGTGTGACGGGTTAAACGCCAGCGCCAGGTGAACCAGACCGCCTTCGGTTTCGATATCCGACGAGAAGCCCATGTGGTACTTCACGTCGCCGGTGCCGAGGTGTTCTTTATGTTTGCCCGCGAATTCGTCGAACAGGTCCTGCGGTTTTTTACCCAGCACGTTGACCAGCACGTTCAGACGACCACGGTGCGCCATGCCGAGCACCACTTCACGGGTGCCGCTCTTGCCTGCGTGGCGAATCAGCTCTTTCAGCATCGGCACCAGCGCGTCGCCGCCTTCCAGCGAGAAGCGTTTTGCGCCCGGGAACTTCGCGCCCAGATAGCGCTCAAGCCCTTCCGCTGCGGTCAGTTCGCTGAGGAAGCGTTTCTTCTCGTCGGCCGAGAAGGTCGCGTGGCCCGCTACGGATTCGATGCGCTGCTGGATCCAGCGTTTCTCTTCGGTAGAGGTAATGTGCATATATTCCGCGCCGATGGAGCCGCAGTAGGTTTGCTTGAGCGCGTCAATCAGATCGCCCAGCTTCATCGTGTCTTTGCCGATGGCAAAGGAACCTACGTTAAAGCTTTCCTGGAAATCGGCCTCGGTCAGATCGTGATACGCCGGATCGAGATCGGCCACACGTTCCTGCTGCCACAGTCCCAGCGGATCGAGATTCGCATGCTGGTGACCGCGGAAGCGATAAGCGTTGATAAGCTGCAGGACTTTAACCTGCTTCGCATTGGTGTCAGGGTCGGAAATCGCAGAAGAGTAACGTGAGGCATCCTTCGCCAGACGACGGAAATAATCACGTGTTTTGGAATGGAATTGATCCGGTTTGACCCCTGTACCAGGCAACTGCTGGAACATGGAACGCCAGTTTGCGTCCACTGAGTCAGGATCGGTTAAGAAGTCTTCATAGAGCTGTTCTATCCAGCTCTGGTTGGCACCAGAGAGGTAAGAAGAGTCCAGCCAGGCTTTCATTGCGCCGTTCTGCATCGTGATCCCTTAAGCATTTTTATGCTTACTTTCGCCGTAGAAACTACCACGCACACCGCGTGTACGTGCCGGGGTTCACCTGCGAGCTCTTTTCATTTGGCCCGCGAAGGAACCTTTAGAAACTGTCTAGACTTCAGGGCAGTTTTTAAAGGTTTCTGCAATCTATTCCCTCTCCCTTTGGGAGAGGGTTAGGGTGAGGGGAACAGCGCTCCCCTCTCACTACTTACGCACTGCGCTGCAGCAGCATCGACTTAATATGGCCGATGGCGCGCGTCGGGTTCAGCCCCTTCGGACACACACTGACGCAGTTCATGATGCTATGGCAGCGGAATACGCTGAAAGCGTCACTTAATCCTTCCAGACGGCTGTCGGTTTCGGTGTCTCGGCTGTCGATCAGGAAGCGATAGGCAGCCAGCAGACCCGCAGGGCCGATAAACTTGTCCGGGTTCCACCAGAACGACGGGCAGGACGTTGAACAGCATGCGCAGAGAATACACTCGTACAGACCATCGAGTTTTTCACGCTGCTCAGGAGACTGTAAGTGCTCACGAGCGGGTGGATTTTGCCCATTATTCAATAAGTAAGGCTTAATCTTCTCATATTGTGCATAGAATTGCCCCATGTCTACCACCAAATCACGCACGACCGGCAGGCCTGGCAGAGGACGGATAACAATTTTCTGACCAGGACGCTGCAGCGCTGAAATTGGCGTGATGCAGGCCAGGCCGTTTTTGCCGTTCATGTTCACACCGTCAGAGCCACATACCCCTTCACGGCAGGAGCGGCGGAACGACAGCGTAGGATCTTTCTCTTTCAACTGGATTAAGGCATCCAGCAGCATCATGTCACGACCTTCTTCCGCTTCGAGGGTATAGTCCTGCATGCGCGGAGCGTCATCAACATCCGGGTTATAACGATAAACTGAGAATTCGAGTTTCATTATCCTGTCTCCGCATTAGTAAGTACGAATCTTCGGCGGGAACGCCGGACGCAGTTTCGGTTCCATGTTGACGTTACGACGCGTCATGGTTTCCGACTCTGGCAGATACAGGGAATGGCACAGCCAGTTTTCATCGTCACGATCCGGGAAGTCGAAGCGACTATGGGCGCCACGGCTTTCGGTACGGAAGTTTGCCGACATGGCGGTTGCGAATGCGGTTTCCATCAGGTTATCCAGCTCCAGGCACTCAACGCGCTGGGTGTTGAACTCGCTGGAGGTGTCGTCCAGACGGGCATTTTTCAGACGCTCGCGGATCGCCTTCAGCTGCTCAAGGCCTTTGGCCATCGCATCGCCTTCGCGGAATACCGAGAAGTTGTGCTGCATGCACTCCTGCAGCGCTTTACGGATTTCCACCGGATCTTCGCCGTTACGGTTACCGTTCCAGCGGTTGAGGCGTTCAAGAGAGGCGTCGATTTCGTCGTCGGTTGCATCACGCAGCGCGCCCTGCTCGGCAATGGACTCCTGCAGATGCAGACCCACCGCACGACCAAATACCACCAGGTCCAGCAGCGAGTTGCCGCCCAGACGGTTGGCGCCGTGTACGGATACGCAGGCGATTTCGCCTACCGCGAACAGGCCAGGAATGACCACGTCTTCGCCCTGCTCGTTCACGGTCAGCGCCTGACCGGTCACTTTGGTCGGAATACCGCCCATCATATAGTGGCAGGTTGGGATAACCGGAATCGGCTCTTTCACCGGATCGACGTGCGCGAAGGTACGGGACAGTTCCAGGATGCCCGGCAGACGGGATTCCAGCACTTCTTTACCCAGATGGTCGAGCTTCAGCTTCGCGTGTGGACCCCATGGGCCATCACAGCCGCGGCCTTCACGGATTTCGATCATGATGGAACGCGCCACCACGTCACGACCCGCCAGGTCTTTCGCATTCGGGGCATAACGCTCCATGAAGCGCTCGCCGTGTTTGTTCAGCAGGTAGCCACCTTCACCGCGGCAGCCTTCGGTGACCAGCACGCCCGCACCGGCGATACCGGTTGGGTGGAACTGCCACATCTCCATGTCCTGCACCGGTACGCCGGCGCGAATAGCCATACCGACGCCGTCACCGGTGTTGATGTGGGCGTTGGTGGTGGATTGGTAAATACGGCCTGCACCGCCGGTCGCCAGCACGGTCGCGCGGGCTTTGAAGTAAACCACTTCACCGGTTTCGATGCACAGCGCGGTACAGCCGACGATCGCGCCATCGGCGTTTTTCACCAGATCCAGCGCATACCACTCGGAGAAGATGGTGGTGTGGTTTTTCAGGTTCTGCTGATACAGGGTGTGCAGCAGTGCGTGACCGGTACGGTCAGCCGCCGCCGCGGTGCGTGCCGCCTGCTCGCCGCCGAAGTTTTTCGACTGGCCGCCAAACGGACGCTGATAGATAGTGCCATTTTCCAGACGGGAGAACGGCAGACCCATATGGTCCAGCTCCAGAATCGCTTCCGGGCCGGTTTTACACATATATTCGATGGCATCCTGGTCGCCGATGTAGTCGGAACCTTTTACCGTGTCATACATGTGCCATTCCCAGTTATCTTCATGGGAGTTACCCAGCGCAACGGTAATACCGCCCTGCGCGGACACAGTGTGGGAACGGGTCGGGAACACTTTAGAGAGCAGCGCACAGGTCTGGCCGCTCTGGGAAATTTGCAGTGCGGCGCGCATACCTGCGCCACCCGCACCAATCACAACAGCATCAAATTCTCTGACTGGCAGTTTCATTACACACCCCACACCACAACGAATCCATAAATAACGTAAACCACCAGTGCAACCACAATGGCCAGCTGCAGTGGGAGGCGAATCGCCAGCGGTTTAACGTAATCGGTCAACACCTGCCACATGCCGATCCAGGCATGGATAAGGATGGAGAACAGGGCCAGCAGGGTGAACACTTTGGTGAAGGCCGATCCGAAGAAACCACTCCAGATTTCCCACGTCAGCGTGCCGCTGGTCGCGAAGAAACCGATCATATAGATGATGTAAAGGGTGAGAACGATGGCGGTAGCACGGACCAGAATGAAGTCATGTACGCCGTTGCGTCCTAATGCGGAGGCGTTGCTTACCATACGAGAACTCCTGCGAGAAGTGAAAGCACGACAGTGATCACAAATGAAATGTTCGCGGTACGTTTCCCGGCCTCGAACGTCTCTTCCAGATAGCCAAAGTCCATCAGCATGTGGCGTACGCCGCCAACAACGTGATAGGCCAGCGCGGTGAGAATGCCCCACATGATAAATTTCACGAAGAAGCTATTCATGATGGCCGAGGCCTGGAGGAATCCTTCAGGGGAAGAGAGGCTGGTGCCCAGTAACCACAGCAAAATACCGACCGCCACAAACGTAATCACACCAGAAACACGGTGCAGAATGGACGCTATTGCTGTTACGGGGAACCGGATCGTTTTGAGATCCAGATTGACAGGTCTTTGTTTTTTCACATTTCTTATCATGAATAACGCCCACATGCTGTTCTTATTGTTTCCTTCCTCCGGACTGCGATGCGGGTCAAGCAGCGTTCCTTTTCTATAACTGCGCGTCATGCAAAACATTGCTTCCAAATGCTAAAACGACACGTTACAACGCTGGGTGGCTCGGGATTGCAGGGTGTTCCGGAGACCTGGCGGCAGTATAGGCCGTTCACAAAATCATTACAATTAACCTACATACAGTTTGTTGGGTTTTCTCTGGAACAGTGATCAGGGTCACGATAACAACATCTTTTTAATTTTTAATCATCTGATTTGACAAATGTTAAACAATATTGTTACAAACGTCATCAGAAAAGGCATATAATGCGCAAAAGTTATGAGGTCTCTCTTTCACCTGACAAATAGTTATGTAACAGTGTGATGGTATTGACCGAAGTTATCAGGACAGTTATTAGTGATATACAGGTTTGAATAATTCGGACTGCAAAAACGCTGATTTGCTGTTGTTTCACTGATATTTCATTCGTTTACCTGCAAGGCGCCATAGCTCTGTACCCTGGTTACTCCTCGTGAGCTGAGCGGTAAGCCAAATAACAATCTGGTAACGGTGATTAACAGCTGAAGGCAAATCCGGTAAAAGCAGTCTTATGCATAAGGCGCTAAGGAGACCGTAAATGGCTGATACAAAGGCAAAACTCACCCTAAATGGTGATGATGCTATTGAACTGGATGTGCTAAAAGGCACGCTCGGTCAGGATGTTATTGATATCCGTACGCTGGGTTCCAAAGGAGTATTTACCTTTGACCCTGGATTTACCTCTACCGCATCTTGCGAATCCAAAATCACCTACATTGACGGTGACGAAGGTATCCTGCTCCATCGCGGCTTCCCCATCGATCAGTTAGCCACCGAATCCAACTACCTGGAAGTGTGCTACATCCTGCTGAACGGCGAAAAGCCGACGCAGGCACAGTACGATGAATTCAAAACCACCGTAACTCGTCACACCATGATCCATGAGCAGATTACCCGTCTGTTCCATGCGTTCCGTCGTGACTCTCACCCAATGGCGGTGATGTGCGGGATTACCGGTGCGCTGGCGGCGTTCTACCACGACTCACTTGACGTGAATAACCCGCGTCACCGTGATATCGCGGCGTTCCGCCTGCTGTCCAAAATGCCGACCATGGCGGCGATGTGCTACAAATACTCCATCGGCCAGCCGTTTGTGTACCCACGTAACGACCTCTCCTACGCCGGCAACTTCCTGCGCATGATGTTCTCCACGCCGTGCGAAGAGTATGAAGTGAATCCGGTGCTGGAACGCGCGATGGACCGTATTTTGATCCTGCACGCTGACCACGAGCAGAACGCCTCTACCTCTACTGTCCGTACCGCAGGCTCTTCAGGCGCGAACCCGTTCGCCTGTATCGCTGCGGGCATCGCCTCCCTGTGGGGACCGGCGCACGGCGGCGCGAACGAAGCGGCGCTGAAGATGCTGGAAGAGATCAGCACCGTTGAGCACATTCCAGAGTTCGTGCGTCGCGCGAAAGACAAGAATGACTCCTTCCGCCTGATGGGCTTCGGTCACCGTGTTTACAAAAACTACGACCCGCGCGCAACCGTTATGCGTGAGACCTGCCATGAAGTGCTGAAAGAGCTGGGCACCAAAGACGATCTGCTGGAAGTGGCGATGGAGCTGGAACACATCGCGCTGAACGATCCGTACTTCATCGAGAAGAAACTCTACCCGAACGTCGATTTCTACTCTGGCATTATTCTGAAAGCGATGGGCATTCCGTCTTCCATGTTCACCGTGATCTTCGCCATGGCGCGTACCGTGGGCTGGATTGCGCACTGGAACGAAATGCACAGCGAAGGCATGAAAATCGCCCGTCCTCGTCAGCTGTATACCGGCTACGAGCAGCGTGATTTTAAGTCTGACCTGAAGCGCTAAAAAACGCTGGGTGCGGCCTGATGCCCTCACCCCGGCCCTCTCCCACAGGGAGAGGGTGAAAACCTAAAAAACGGTAACCCTTGGGTTACCGTTTTACTTTTATTTCTGGCAGTGCGGGCACCAGTAGAAGGGTCTTGAAGAGAGCATCATCCTGTCAATAATCCCGCCGCACCGTTCACACTTTTTCCCCGCCCGATGAAACACTTTGAACCGGAATAACGCCCCGTGATGCTTGTTTTCATCTACGATGCCGCGCGTATTGTACGACAGCCGCGGGATGTCCAGCAGCGCGTGGGACAGCACCTCCAGCCGTTCATCGCTCAGCTGAGAGGCTTTGTGCTGCGGCGCCAGCCCGACTTCCCAGAGAATTTCCACCCGCAGGTAGTTGCCCAGCCCGGCCAGAAAGGACTGGTCAAGGAACAGGCCGGAAAACTGCCGGTTGCGATACGTGGGCGATAACAGTCGGGCCTTCACATCGCTCGCCGTCAGGCGCATGTCCAGCACGTCCGGCCCGACGCGCTGTAAGAACGGATGCGTCAGCAGCTGCTCCGGCGTTAACATTTCGATATCAGAGGCGCTGTAGAGCAGGATTGCCTTATCCGCCGTTTGTAACCGGACGCGCAGCACGCGCGTCGTTTGCGGCTGCTCGTCCGCATCGACGACGCGCCACACACCGTAGAGCTGGTTATGGCTATATAACGTCAGGTTATGGGAAAAATGCGTGAGCAACGCTTTGCCGCGCGTTTCAATATGGGTCACCGTCTGTCCCACCAGCTCTGTTTCAAACGGCTTAAGTTGAGGAAAGGCAAACCAGACATAGGTCAGCGGTTTGCCCTTTATCGCCTCCTCCAGGCTATCCGCCGCGCGGCGGATCTCCGGACCTTCAGGCATGTCATTGTCCTTTTATAATCAATCTGCGCTGACGAGAATGCCCTCTTCAGAGAACGCCGCCCGCAGGCGTCGCGCAAACTGGAGCGCATGCTCCCCGTCGCCGTGTAAACACACCGTATCGGCCTGAACATTTGCGGATGTTCCATCCACGGCGGTCACCCGCCCGAAGCGCACCATCTCCAGCGTCTGCGCCAGCGCTTTATTTTCGTCAGTAATCAGCGCACCGGCCTGCGTGCGCGGCACCAGGCTGCCGTCCGGCATGTATCCCCGATCGGCAAAGACTTCCTGCCGCGTCGTCAGCCCCAGCCGTTCTCCGGCACGAATAAGCTCGCTACCCGCCAGGCCAACCAGAATCAGCTGCGGATTGCAGTCCCGCACCGCGCGGGCAATCGCCTCCGCCAGCGCCGGGTCTTTCGCTGCCTGGTTATAGAGCATGCCGTGCGGTTTGACGTGACGCAGCACGCCATGCTCAGCGCGCGCTATCGCCTCCAGCGCGCCGATTTGGTAGAGCACCTGAGCGTAGACCGTCTCAGGGGGCAGATCCATCGCCGTACGGCCAAAGTTCTCCCGGTCCGGGAAGCTCGGGTGAGCGCCAATCGCCACGCCGTTTTTAATGGCATTACGCACGCTCTCCAGCATGGTTTGCGCATCGCCCGCGTGAAAACCGCAGGCGATATTGACCGAGGAGACCAGGGTCATCAGTTCCGCATCGGCGCTGCTGCCTTCCCCCAGATCGGCGTTTAAATCAATCTTTACCATCAAGCCTCCACGCCAGCTGTTCGAGATAGCGCTGCCGATCCTGCCGGGCCTTTAGCGCCTCCTCCAGCGTACACTGCACAAAATGAATCGGCTGACCGAGAGGGATTTGCGCCAGATGGTAGCGATCCGCTTCGATAATGCAGGCAATACGCGGATAGCCGCCGGTAGTTTGCGCGTCGTTCATCAGTACGATGGGCTGCCCGTTGCCCGGCACCTGAATCACCCCCGGCAGCAGCCCGTGGGAAAGCAACTCCCGGTCAGTCGTGCGGGTCAGCGGCTGCCCCTGAAGCCGGTAACCCATACGGTTACTCTGCGGGCTGATTTTCCACGGCGAACGCCAGAAAGACTCTTTTGAGGCTTCATCAAACTCCTGATATTCCGGTCCCGGCAAGGCGCGGATCACGTTCCCCCACAGCAGCTGCTTCACGCCCTGCGTGGTGGTGAAATGGCGCGCTGATGGCTTAATCGCAAGACGATCGCCGTCGCGCAGAAGCCGTCCTTCGTGGCCGCCCATTCCCGCTTTCTGGTCGGTGCTGGACGACCCCAACACCTCCGGCACGTCGATGCCCCCCGCTACGGCAAGATAGCTGCGCACGCCGTGCAGAGGACGCTTAAGCGTCAGACGCTGCCCGGCTTTCGCCCGCAATCGCCAGCCGGTCCACACCGCTTTGCCGTCCAGCGTCGCGTCACAGCCCGCGCCGGTTAAGGCGAACCAGGTCTCCTCACCAAATTCAATAACGCACTGACCCAGCGTAATTTCTAACGCCGCCGTGCTGCCCGCGTTGCCTACCAGCAGGTTGGCAATCTCCAGCGAAGGACGATCGAGCGCACCGCAGTAGCTCACGCCGGACTGGCGCATGCCAAAGCGTCCGGCATCCTGAACGGAGGTATAAAGCCCCGCGCGAATAAGCGTTAACATACCCCCTCCTTCTGCGGGATAAAGCGCAGAGTATCACCCGGACGCAGGAGGATCGGTGCCTCCTGCCCCGGTTTAAATAGTGGCATAGAGGTGTGCCCGATAAGCTGCCAGCCGCCCGGTGAAGTAAGCGGATAAACTCCGGTTTGTTCACCGCCAATTGCCACCGTTCCTGCGGGAACGCTCAGGCGCGGCTCAGCCCGACGCGGGGTATGCAGCCGGGGAGATAATCCGCCCAGATACGGAAAGCCCGGCTGAAAACCCAGAAACCAGACGACGTAATCCACCGAGCTGTGCAACTCCACAACCTGCTTTACTGTTAATCCACAGTGTTCGGCCACCACGCCAAGGTCAGGGCCACCTTTGCCGCCATAGACAACCGGGATCTCAATCGCCCGCGATTCTGGCTCCAGCGCCTCGCTCTCTTCCCACCAGCGCTGCAGACGCTCAATGGCATCCAGCGCCCCGGTGTGCGGATCGCGTAGCACCACGGTGATATTATTCATACCCGGAATAGCTTCAACCACGCCGGGTAGCTCGGGCAGTCGCTGAGCCAGGCGCCAGATACGCTTTTGCGTGGCAAGCGTCACCGGAGGCTCAAGCTCCAGAACTACCGCGGTTTCACCCAGAAGATAACAACGCGCTCGCTGCACTTAACTACCTCTCATCAGGCCGGATTAGGGATATCAATAAAGGTCACATCCAGATCGGTATTTTCCGTCAGCCACTCGCTGAGGGCGCGAATACCGCCGCGCTCGGTAGCGTGGTGGCCTGCCGCGTAAAAATGCAGCCCCTGCTCGCGGGCAGAGTGAACCGTCTGCTCGGAGACTTCGCCGGTAATAAACGCATCAACACCAAAGCGCGCGGCGCTGTCGATAAAGCCCTGGCCGCCGCCGGTGCACCACGCCACGCGCTTCACGGTATCCGGCCCGGTATCTCCGCACCACAGCGGACGACGCCCCAGCCGCGCTTCGATCCACGATGCCAGCTCCAGCCCCGGTACCGGCATCGACAGTTCGCCCCACGGCACCAGCGGCTCGATTTCACCCATCACGGTAATCCCTAACAGCTGTGCCAGCTGGACGTTATTTCCCAGTTCAGGATGCGCATCCAGCGGCAGATGGTAACCGTACAGGTTGATATCATTCGACAGCAGCGTTTTGAGGCGGTTGCGCTTCATGCCGCGGATAATCGGCGATTCGTTTTTCCAGAAGTAACCGTGATGGACAATCACCGCGTCGGCTTCCTGACGCACCGCCTCATCCAGCAGCGCCTGGCTTGCCGTCACGCCGGTGATGATTTTCCGCACCGTTTCGCGCCCTTCGACCTGCAGGCCATTCGGGCCATAGTCGCTAAAGGAGGCGGTATTAAGTTTTTCGTTAATCAGGCGTTCCAGTTCACTGTTTTTCATCATCATTCTCTCAAACTTTTCGTGCGGCTTCGTACGCCGCCAGCGTGGCGACGCGCGCCTGTTTATGGTCGACAATCGGGCGGGGATAATCGAGCTTTACGCCCTGTTTATCCGCCCATGCCCACGGGTCATGGATCGCTTTTTCAGGAACGTTCCTGAGCGCGGGCAACCAGCGGCGAATAAAGTCGCCGTTGGCATCAAATTTTTGCCCCTGAGTGGTCGGATTAAAAATCCTGAAATAGGGAGCCGCATCGGTGCCGGTAGAGGCCGCCCACTGCCAGCCACCGTTATTCGCAGCCAGATCGCCATCGATCAGCTGAGAAATAAAATAGCGCTCTCCGATTCGCCAGTCGATAAGCAGATCTTTCACCAGGAAGCTCGCGGTAATCATTCGCAGACGATTGTGCATCCACCCGGTTTCATTTAGCTGGCGCATAGCGGCGTCCACAATCGGATAGCCCGTCTCCCCTTTTTGCCAGGCCTGTAAAAGTGTCTCATCGTGCTGCCATTTTACGCTGTCGGTCCACGGAATGAACGGACGATGCTTACAGAGATTGGGATGGTAAGTCATCAGATGGCGGTAGAATTCACGCCAGATAAGTTCGTTCAGCCACACCGAGCCCGCACCACCGTCCAGCGCCTGCGGCTGTTCGGCCAGAAGACGATGCAAACACTGGCGAGGAGAGAGCACGCCCAGCGCCAGGCAGGCCGATAACCGGCTTGTCCCTTCAATTGCCGGGAAATCCCTGCGCGCTTCATATTCTCCCGCGCCTTGCTTGCAAAACTGGCGCAGCTTCGCAATAGCGGCCTTCTCACTGGCAGGGAACAGAAGTTCATCAAATGCCCGTTGGGGATAGTTGAACGTTAATTCGGGGAGATCGGTTATAGCCTCTCCTCTGGCGGCGGGCGCGGGTACGCACTCCGGCAGCGCCTCTTTCAGGCGCTTAACAAAAGCATTTTTAAACGGCGTAAACACTTTATACATTTCGTGACCGCCGGTCATAACGCTGCCCGGAGCCAGCATCACGCTGTCATCAAATCCCTCACATACCACTTCTCCCAGCATTTTCTCCAGCTGGCGGTCCCGCTGTTGTTCGTTCAGTTCGTACTGGTAGTTATAAAAAAGATGCGTGACGCCGTTATGCTGGCATATCTCCTGCAACATATGAAGCTGCGCGGTAAAATCGCTGACCTCTTTGTAGATCAGCGGAATGCCTTTCTCGGCAAGCGCGTGCTGCAGTTCGTTTAGGTGTGATTTGAGGTAAGCCGCCTGCCGTGGAGCCATATCATGCTGCTGCCACTGCTCAGGCGTGGCGATAAATAGCGCCAGTACGCTGGCGTCATCAGAGCGGCAGGCTGCCGCGAGAGCGATGTTGTCATGTACGCGCAAATCCGCGCGAAACCAAACCAGATGGGTGGGCATAAAACTCCAGGCTATTGTCCATTATGTCCATAAGGGCATGCCGTACAAGGAAAAAGCATGCATTGAACTACTTTGCCATGAAGTGTAGACGGGATGAAATAAAAAAGGCCGCCCGGGGCGGCCTTAACGCTACTTGTCCTGCGCTATCGTGGTTAAAGCGACAAACGCATTAGGTTCATCACTCTTTACAACGAGTACGCTGGCGACAATGAACGCGATGCATATATAGCGTTTCACTATGCGGTCCCTGCTGCTAACCGCTCCACCGTTCACCACCGGTGATAAGTCGGTGGACACAAGCCCGGGTAGGCGGGCTGCTTTACGGCTGAAAATACACCTTTCCCAGGACCGATGCCCATTTGCGAGATGGCGGAAAGGGACGCAGCATCATAATTACTATCCGCTGCAAAGGTAAGATACCCGAATAAAATTAGGAATTTATAAAGACTTCGAGGGATTGCCATCTTCTTACAGAAGGGTATGATAAAAATCCCGGGTAGGGGGCTGCAAGACCACCCAACGGACCGCGAATCCCGAGGGACAAAAAAACCGCCATATTGCTATTGGCGGTTTTTTTATGGCTACGCGTCAGCGTTGTATCAATAGAAATCGCAGGTCGCTTTCTCTGCCTGATCCATCCACACCGGCTTCTCGCTGGTTTTCGCCCAGACGCGGTGCAGATAGCTATAAAAACGCGCGCGATCTTTCCAGAACAACATCACCGGCAGGGCCAGCACGCCAGCCACTACGGCGAAAGTGCGACGCATGAACACGATATGAGCCGGATACTCTTTATAAAGATCCATATTTTTCTCCCCTGTAGTTGGCCGGAAACCTTCTCCGGAAAATGTGAAATCTGTGACCTGGATAAAATAATATCGCTTTGCGTGTAATTTTACTACTCATCCGACCACTTATTTTTATTCATTTAGCGAATATTTACATTCGCGCCGTAATTAAGTTACAAAAAAGTTAATGATTTACTTATCAATAGTTAAATTATGGTCTTTCCATTTTTATACTTTTTTTACACCCACCCTTCTGATTTTTGCGAAATCTTTGCGCCATAAATCCTACCGTTAGCACAACAACAAAAGTCACCCGGAGGTGGATTGTGAGTGCAGGTCTTATTGCCGGCATCGTGCTGGTGTTCCTGTTATTGGGTTATCTGGTCTATGCCCTGATTAACGCGGAGGCATTCTGATGGCTGCTCAGGCGTTTTTGCTTATTGCCAGCTTCTTAGTGGTATTGTTCGTTCTGGCAAGGCCGCTGGGAACGGGACTGGCGCGATTGATCAACAACGTCCCCCTGCCCGGCACGGGAGGCGTTGAAAAAGGGATCTGGCGCGTACTGGGTATAGACGATCGGGAGATGAACTGGCGTGACTATCTGATCGCCATTCTGCTGCTGAACATCGTTGGGCTCATTGCACTTTTTGCCATGCTGATGCTGCAGGGTAGCCTGCCGCTGAATCCGCAACGGTTACCGGGCCTGTCCTGGCACCTGGCGCTGAATACGGCAGTCAGTTTTGTTACCAACACCAACTGGCAGTCCTATGCCGGTGAAACCACCCTCAGCTATTTCAGCCAGATGGCTGGATTAACCGTGCAGAACTTCCTCTCTGCCGCCAGCGGTATCGCGGTAATTTTCGCGCTGACGCGCGCGTTTGCACGTCAGAAAATCGGTACCCTGGGTAACGCCTGGGTGGATCTGACGCGCATTACGCTGTGGATCCTGCTGCCGATTGCGCTGCTTATCGCGCTGTTCTTTATTCAGCAGGGCACCCTGCAAAACCTGCTGCCTTACGCCCCGTATACTTCGCTTGAAGGAGCAAAACAGATCCTGCCGATGGGACCAGTGGCGTCGCAGGAAGCTATCAAGATGCTCGGCACCAACGGCGGCGGATTCTTCAACGCCAACTCGTCGCATCCGTTTGAAAACCCTACCGCCCTGACCAATTTTGTACAGATGCTGGCGATCTTCCTGATCCCCGCCGCGCTCTGTTTCGCCTTTGGTGATGTGGTCAACGATCGCCGTCAGGGCCGCACACTGCTCTGGACCATGTCGCTGATCTTCGTGGTCTGCGTAGCGCTGGTGATGTGGGCTGAATGGAGCGGCAACCCCCATTTCATGCAGCTGGGGGCTGACAACAATATCAACATGGAAGGTAAAGAGAGCCGCTTTGGCATTCTCGCCAGCAGCCTGTATGCGGTGGTCACCACGGCGGCCTCGTGCGGGGCGGTCAACGCCATGCACGATTCCTTTACGGCGCTGGGTGGCATGATCCCGATGTGGCTGATGCAGATTGGCGAAGTGGTGTTTGGCGGCGTGGGCTCCGGTCTTTACGGCATGCTCCTGTTCGTACTGCTGGCGGTATTTATTGCCGGTCTGATGATTGGCCGCACCCCGGAATACCTCGGTAAAAAAATCGACGTTCGCGAGATGAAACTAACCGCGCTGGCGATTCTGGTCACCCCGGCGCTTGTGCTGCTCGGCACCGCGCTGGCCCTGATGACCGAGGCCGGACGCAGCGGCATCTTTAATCCGGGCATTCACGGCTTTAGCGAAGTGCTGTATGCCGTCTCCTCGGCCGCCAACAACAACGGTAGCGCCTTTGCAGGCTTAAGCGCCAACTCTCCGTTCTGGAACTGTCTGCTGGCGTTCTGCATGTTCGTGGGCCGCTTCGGGATCATTGTGCCGGTTATGGCGATTGCCGGATCGCTGGTAAATAAAAAAATCCAACCGACCACCACCGGGACGTTACCGACCCACGGCGCGCTGTTTATCGGCCTGCTGACGGGCACCGTGTTGCTGGTCGGCGCCCTGACCTTTATCCCCGCCCTCGCGTTAGGCCCGGTCGCGGAAACTCTCTCTTTACGCTGATTTTGCGGAGTATTTGTCATGAGTCGTAAACAACTGGCCCTGCTCGAACCGACGTTAGTTCGTCAGGCGCTTATGGATGCGGTCAAAAAGCTGAGCCCGCGCGTGCAATGGCACAACCCGGTGATGTTTATCGTCTGGGCCGGCAGCGTCCTGACCACCGCACTGGCGATTGCCATGGGGACGGGTCCCATGCCGGGAAACGCGATGTTCACCGGGGCCATCAGCCTGTGGCTGTGGTTTACCGTGCTATTCGCCAACTTTGCCGAAGCGCTGGCGGAAGGCCGGAGTAAAGCGCAGGCCAATAGCCTGAAAGGGGTGAAAAAAACGGCGTTTGCGCGGAAATTACGTGAACCGAAATACGGCGCGCAGATGGACCACGTTCCGGCGGATGAACTACGTAAAGGTGATGTGGTGCTGGTGGAAGCTGGCGACATCATCCCGTGCGACGGAGAAGTCATTGAAGGTGGCGCATCGGTAGATGAAAGCGCCATTACCGGGGAATCCGCACCTGTGATCCGTGAATCCGGCGGTGATTTTGCCTCCGTAACGGGTGGGACGCGCATTCTTTCCGACTGGCTGGTGATCCAGTGCAGCGTCAACCCGGGCGAAACCTTCCTCGACCGGATGATCGCCATGGTGGAAGGCGCTCAACGCCGTAAAACACCGAACGAAATTGCCCTGACCATCCTGCTGATAGCCTTGACCATCGTCTTCCTGCTGGCAACCGCGACGCTGTGGCCATTTTCCGCCTATGGCGGCACTCCGGTCACCATCACCGTACTGGTGGCGCTGCTGGTCTGCCTGATCCCTACCACCATCGGCGGCCTGCTGTCGGCCATCGGCGTGGCCGGCATGAGCCGTATGCTCGGTGCTAACGTCATCGCCACCAGCGGACGTGCGGTTGAAGCCGCCGGTGACGTGGATGTCTTGCTGCTGGATAAAACCGGGACCATTACCCTCGGTAACCGCCAGGCGTCCGAATTCTTACCCGCCCCGGGCGTGGATGAAAAAACGCTGGCGGATGCGGCACAACTCTCCTCGCTTGCCGATGAAACCCCGGAAGGCCGAAGCATTGTTGTTCTCGCCAAGCAGCGCTTTAACCTGCGCCAGCGCGACGTTCAGAGCCTGCATGCCACCTTCGTGCCGTTTACGGCGCAAACCCGAATGAGCGGGATTAACATTCAGGATCGCATGATCCGTAAAGGCTCTGTTGACGCCATCCGTCGCCACATTGAGGCCAACAATGGCCACTTCCCGCCTGAAGTGGACAACCTGGTCGAAAGCGTAGCCCGTCAGGGGGCCACGCCGCTGGTGGTGGCAGAAGGCGCGAACGTGCTGGGCGTAATTGCCCTGAAAGATATCGTCAAAGGCGGCATTAAAGAGCGCTTTGCCCAGCTGCGTAAAATGGGCATTAAAACGGTGATGATCACCGGGGATAACCGTCTTACCGCCGCGGCGATTGCCGCCGAAGCGGGCGTGGATGATTTCCTTTCCGAAGCCACGCCGGAAGCGAAACTGGCGTTGATTCGTCAGTATCAGGCGGAAGGTCGTCTGGTGGCGATGACGGGCGACGGTACCAACGATGCCCCTGCCCTGGCGCAGGCCGACGTGGCGGTGGCGATGAACTCCGGTACCCAGGCGGCAAAAGAGGCGGGCAACATGGTCGACCTCGACTCTAACCCGACCAAGCTAATTGAGGTAGTGCACATCGGCAAACAGATGCTGATGACGCGCGGTTCGCTGACCACCTTCAGTATCGCTAACGACGTGGCGAAGTATTTCGCCATTATCCCGGCGGCCTTTGCGGCCACCTATCCGCAGCTCAATGCGCTGAACGTGATGCACCTGCACTCTCCGGCATCGGCCATTCTGAGCGCGGTGATTTTCAACGCCCTGATCATTGTCTTTCTTATTCCGCTGGCGCTGAAGGGCGTGAGCTATAAGCCGCTGACCGCCGCCGCCATGCTGCGCCGCAACCTGTGGATTTACGGCCTGGGCGGGCTGGTGGTGCCTTTCATCGGTATCAAGGCTATCGACCTGCTGTTGACCCTGTTCGGGCTGGTTTAAAAGGTGAATCAAATGACGATGTTACGCCCCGCTATACTTTTGTTTATTCTGCTGTCTCTCATTACCGGCGGGCTGTACCCGCTGGTAACCACCGCGCTGAGCCAGTGGTGGTTTAAGGATCAGGCCAACGGCTCGCTGATTATACAAAACGGCGAAAACCGCGGTTCACGGCTGATTGGTCAGAACTTTACGGATGCTCGCTACTTCCAGGGACGCCCTTCCGCCACTGCCGAAAGCCCGTATAATCCGATGGCATCCGGCGGCAGTAACCTGGCGGGCAGCAACCCGGAGCTGGACAAAGCCGTCGCTGAACGCGTGGCAACCCTGCGTGCCGCCAATCCTCAGGCCAGCCGCGAGGTGCCCGTAGAGCTGGTGACCGCCTCGGCCAGCGGGCTGGACTACAGCCTGACGCCGGCAGCGGTGGACTGGCAGATCCCGCGCGTCGCCGCCGCCCGTCAGTTGACCGTGGAACAGGTGAGCAAGCTGGTGGCAGAGCACACGCAAAAGCCGCTGGTCAGCTTCATCGGCATGCCCGTGGTAAATATTGTTGAGCTGAATCTGGCGCTGGACGCGCTAAGGAAAAACTAAATGACCGACGAGCCCATGCGCCCGGATCCGGACAGGCTGCTTGAACAGACGGCTGAAGCCCATCGCGGCAAACTGAAAATTTTCTTTGGTGCCTGCGCGGGCGTCGGGAAAACCTTCGCCATGCTAACGGAAGCCCAGCGGCTTCGGGCGCAGGGGCTCGATATTCTGATCGGCGTGGTTGAAACCCACGGACGCAAAGAGACGGCGTCGCTGCTGAAGGGGCTGGCTACCCAGCCGCCCCGCCGCATCAGCCACCGTGGTCGTTTAGTTACGGAGTTTGATATTGATGCCGCCCTCGCCCGCCGTCCCGCCCTTATCCTGATGGACGAACTGGCGCACAGCAATGCGCCAGGCTCACGCCATCCCAAACGCTGGCAGGATGTTGAAGAGCTGCTCGAGGCCGGCATTGATGTGTTCACAACGGTTAACGTTCAGCATCTTGAAAGCCTGAACGACGTGGTCAGCGGCGTGACCGGCATTCAGGTGCGCGAGACGGTGCCCGACCCGTTCTTTGATTCTGCCGATGAGGTGGTGCTGGTTGACCTGCCTCCTGACGATTTGCGCCAGCGCCTGCACGAAGGAAAGGTTTATATTGCCGGCCAGGCCGAGCGCGCCATCGAACATTTCTTCCGCAAAGGTAACCTGATTGCCCTGCGCGAGCTGGCCCTGCGGCGTACTGCCGATCGCGTTGACGATCAGATGCGCGCCTGGCGCGACCTGCAGGGACAGGAGCGCGTCTGGCACACGCGGGATGCTATTCTGCTGTGCGTGGGCCACGGCAGCGGCAATGAAAAGCTGGTCCGCACCGCCGCGCGCCTGGCGGCCAAATTTGGCAGCGTCTGGCATGCGGTGTATGTCGAAACGCCGCAGCTGCACGCTCTGCCCGAAAACCAGCGCCGCGCGATCCTGAGCTCGCTGCGCCTTGCGCAGGAGCTGGGTGCCGAAACCGCTACCCTTTCCGATCCGCAGGAAGATAAGGCCATTCTACGCTACGCGCGGGAGCATAACCTGGGGAAAATTGTCATTGGCCGCCGCCAGCATCGCCGCTGGTTTAGCCGCGAATCCTTTGCCGACAAGCTGGCCCGCCGCGCGCCGGATCTGGACCTGGTGATCGTGGCGCTGGATGATAAACCTGCTCCCCTCCCCAGCCGCGCGCCGGACAGCCGGGCCTTCAGCGATAAATGGCGCATTCAGCTCCGCGGCTGCCTTGTCGCCGTCGTGCTCTGCGCCCTGATCACTATAATCGCCAGCAAATGGCTGATTACCTTCGACGCGGCCAACCTGGTGATGATCTACCTGCTGGGCGTGGTAGTGGTGGCGCTCTTTTACGGACGCTGGCCGTCGGTACTGGCGACGGTTATTAACGTCATCAGCTTCGATCTGTTCTTCATTGCCCCCCGCGGGACGCTCGCCGTCTCGGACGTACAGTACATCCTCACCTTCGCCGTGATGCTCACCGTCGGGCTGGTGATAGGTAACTTAACGGCAGGCGTGCGCTACCAGGCGCGTATCGCCCGCTATCGCGAACAGCGCACGCGGCATCTTTATGAGATGTCGAAATCGCTGGCGGTGGGCCGCACGCCGCTGGATATTGTGCAGACCAGCGAGCAGTTTATTCGCTCGACCTTTCATGCCAGCAACCTGATTTTACTCCCGGACGATCACGGCAAGCTGCGCCCGCTGACGTCGGCCTCGGGCATGACGCCCTGGGACGAAGCCATCACCCGCTGGAGCTTTGATAAAGGGCTACCGGCGGGTGCAGGGACCGACACCCTGCCCGGCGTGCCCTATCAAATTCTGCCCCTGCGCAGCGCCGATAAAAACCTGGGGCTGGTTATCGTGGAGCCCTCCAATCTGCGCCAGCTGATGATCCCCGAACAGCAGCGACTGCTGGAGACCTTTACGCTGCTGGTTGCCAGCGCGCTGGAACGGCTGGCCCTCACCGCCAGCGAAGAGCAGGCCCGGCTGGCAAGCGAGCGCGAAAGCATTCGTAACTCGCTGCTGGCGGCGCTGTCTCACGACCTGCGCACACCTCTTACCGTCCTGTTTGGCCAGTCGGAAATCCTGACGCTGGACCTGGCAGCGGAAGGTTCAAAACACGCCATGCAGGCCAGCGAAATCCGTCAGCACGTGCTCAATACCACGCGTCTGGTGAATAACCTGCTCGATATGGCGCGGATCCAGTCAGGCGGTTTTAACCTCAAAAAAGAGTGGCTCACGCTTGAAGAGGTGGTGGGCAGCGCGCTGAAAATGCTCGAACCCGGCCTCGGTGGGCGGCATATTGCGCTGAACATGCCCGAGCCCCTGACGTTAATTCACGTTGACGGTCCGCTGTTTGAACGAGTGTTGATTAACCTGCTGGAAAACGCCGGCAAATATGCGGGTGCCAGCGCCCGGATTGGGGTGGATGCGACGGTGGTCGATGGCACGCTTCGTCTTGACGTCTGGGATACCGGGCCGGGCATTCCTGCCGGACAGGAGATAGCTATTTTCGAAAAATTCGCACGCGGCAATAAGGAGTCTGCCATCCCGGGCGTGGGGCTGGGGCTGGCGATTTGTCAGGCAATAATTGATGTTCATGGCGGAACCATTTTCGCGGAGAATCGTCCGGAAGGCGGCGCGCGTTTTTGTGTTACACTTCCTCTGGAAACCCCGCCGGAACTGAATGAATTACCAGAGGATTTGTGATCAACGTTCTGATTGTTGAAGATGAGATCGCCATTAGCCGGTTTCTGCGCGCAGCGCTGGAAGGCGATGGTCTGCGCGTTCATGATGCGGGTACGCTTCAGCGGGGGCTAATTGAAGCCGCGACCCGCAAGCCGGACCTGGTGATCCTCGATCTTGGCCTGCCGGACGGTGACGGCATCGATTTTATCCGCGAGGTACGTCAGTGGAGCCAGATGCCTATTCTGGTGCTCTCCGCCCGTACTGAAGAGACGGATAAAATCGCCGCGCTGGATGCCGGGGCGGACGACTATCTGATAAAACCTTTTGGTATCGGCGAGCTACAGGCTCGCCTGCGCGTGGCCCTGCGTCGCCACAGCGCCACCACGCCAACCGATCCAACCTATTCGTTTGGAGATATCCGGGTTGATCTGGCCGCGCGACGTATTGTGCGCGGTGAAGAAGAAATCCATCTCACGCCAATCGAGTTTCGCCTGCTCGCCGTGCTGCTTAATAATCACGGTAAAGTACTCACCCAGCGCCAGCTGTTAAGTCAGGTGTGGGGACCCAACGCGGTGGAGCATAGTCACTATTTACGCATATATATGGGACATCTTCGCCAGAAACTTGAAGTTGACCCCGCGCGCCCCCGTCATTTATTAACTGAAACCGGTATCGGTTATCGGTTTATGCTTTGAATAACTATTCAATTTATTTTTAAATAAAAACGAAATCTCTCAGTAAATATTTCACAAATATCCCAACCGTTATTTTTTTATTATTTACGCTCGTATCAAACATTCACAACACAATCTATTAACGTGACACTAACAATTCAGAATTTTGATCTGCATTATTCATCAAAAGCGACTAATTATTTCTGAAATGATCGGTTAATGGTGATCTGCTTCACGGTTAATCGCCTTTGCCTGGATAAAATGACCATGCTTTCAATTACTGAAAGGAAAATGAAACATGGAAAACAACAATCGCTTAATGCCCCATATAAGGCGGACAACGCATATTATGATGTTTGCCCACCGAAACTGCTTTGACTTTCATCTCTTTAATGCCCGGTAGTCCTTCGACTTCTGGCGCACTCGCTTACAGGTTATTCTGAAACACCTTAACTTACAGGCAATTGCCTGTGAACTCGTGCGCTCATTCATCTTGATTCAGACTCATCCGCACCGGGCGAACTGAATTTCAATCATCAAAAAAGCAATTCACTGATTTTAATCAGCGGCTACCCATTGCTTTTTTTGCGGAAAATTATCGATTTCTTTCTTGCAAGAAATCGAGGGACGCTTATTACCTAAAATAAAGAGAGAAAGATGAAAAATTTAAAAATCGCAGCCAGCCGTGCATGTCCGGACTGCTTTACTACCCAGCGTGAAGTGGTGGATGTCCGCGCTTCTGATTATATTGATGTTGCCGCCATTGTTCTGGCGGTCACGGATATTGCCAGCGGTATCCTGGAAGAAATAGAAGCTACCGGTTTTGGCATTCCCGTATTTGTGGCGACGCACAAAGAAGAGATCATCCCGGCAGATTATTTATCGCGCATTCACGGCGTATTTGAGCATTCAGACACCAGCAAAGACTTTTATGGACGCCAGCTGGAAGCGGCCGCGCAGAAGTATGAAACCCAGCTGCGTCCGCCGTTTTTCCGCGCCCTTGTCGACTACGTGAAGCAGGGCAACAGCGCGTTTGACTGCCCGGGGCATCAGGGCGGGCAGTTTTTCCGCCGTCATCCTGCCGGCAATCAGTTTGTCGATTTCTTTGGCGAGACGTTGTTCCGCTCCGATCTGTGCAACGCCGACGTGGCGATGGGGGATCTGCTGATCCACGAAGGCGCACCGTGCATTGCCCAGCAGCATGCGGCAAAAGTCTTTAACGCCGATAAGACCTACTTCGTGCTGAATGGCACCTCGTCGTCCAACAAAGTGGTGTTGAACGCCCTGCTCACTCCGGGCGACCTGGTGCTGTTCGACCGTAACAACCACAAATCTAACCATCACGGTGCCCTCCTCCAGGCTGGCGCAACGCCGGTCTATCTGGAAACCGCACGCAACCCGTACGGCTTTATCGGCGGCATTGACGCGCACTGCTTTGAGGATAACTACCTGCGTGAACGGGTGGCAGAGGTGGCGCCTGGCCGTGCACGCGATGCGCGTCCGTTCCGCCTGGCGGTGATCCAGCTGGGCACTTACGATGGCACCATCTACAACGCCCGTCAGGTGGTGGATAAGATTGGGCACCTGTGTGATTACATCCTGTTTGACTCGGCCTGGGTGGGTTACGAGCAGTTTATTCCGATGATGGCCGACTGCTCGCCGCTGCTGCTGGAGCTGAACGAAAACGATCCGGGGATTCTGGTCACCCAGTCCGTGCATAAACAGCAGGCTGGCTTCTCGCAGACCTCGCAAATTCACAAGAAGGACAGCCACATCAAAGGCCAGCAGCGCTATGTCCCACATAAGCGGCTCAACAATGCCTTTATGATGCACGCCTCCACCAGCCCGTTTTATCCGCTGTTTGCAGCGCTGGACATTAACGCCCGCATGCATGAGGGGCAAAGCGGCCGCAACATGTGGATGGACTGCGTGGTGACGGGCATTGAGGCGCGCAAGCTGATCCTGGAGAACTGCCGATTTATTCGTCCATTTGTGCCCGAGACGGTGGATGGCCGCGCGTGGGAAAGCTGGGACACGGCAGAGATTGCAACCGATCTGCGCTTCTTCCATTTCGTACCGGGTGAACGCTGGCACGCCTTTGAAGGTTATGCTGAGCACCAGTATTTTATCGACCCGTGCAAGCTGCTGCTGACCACGCCGGGCATTAACGCCCGCACCGGGGAGTATGACGACTTCGGCGTGCCCGCCACCATTCTCGCCAACTTCCTGCGTGAAAACGGCATCGTGCCGGAAAAATGCGATCTCAACTCGATCCTGTTCCTGCTCACCCCTGCGGAGGACATGGGCAAGCTGCAGCAGCTGGTCGCCCAGCTGGTGCGCTTCGAAAAACTGCTTGAGAGCGATGTGCCGCTGAAAGACGTCCTGCCCTCCCTCTACAAACAGCATCCGGAACGTTACGCGGGTTACACCCTGCGCCAGATCTGCCAGGAAATGCACGATCTGTACGCCCGCCATAACGTGAAGCAGCTGCAAAAAGAGATGTTCCGCAAGTCTCACTTCCCGCGGGTGATGATGAACCCGCAGGACGCGAACTACGCCTACCTGCGCGGAGAAGTGGAGCTGGTCTCCCTGCGCGACGCGGAAGGCCGCATCGCCGCCGAAGGCGCTCTCCCTTACCCACCGGGGGTACTGTGCGTGGTTCCAGGGGAAGTCTGGGGCGGTTCCGTGCTGCGCTACTTTGCCGCGCTGGAAGAAGGCATCAACCTGCTGCCGGGCTTCGCACCGGAGCTGCAGGGCGTGTACGTCGAGGAGTGTGAAGGTCGCAAACAGGTTCGCTGCTACGTCATCAAACAATCCGCTGCTCAGCCATCGCTGCTGAAAGGAGAAAAATTATGAGCAAGTCCAATAAGATGGGCGTGGTGCAGCTGACTATCCTCACCATGGTTAACATGATGGGCTCCGGGATTATCATGCTGCCCACCAAGCTTGCCGAGGTGGGAACCATCTCTATCATCTCCTGGCTGGTGACGGCTGTCGGATCGATGGCGCTGGCGTGGGCGTTTGCCAAGTGCGGGATGTTCAGCCGCAAGTCAGGCGGCATGGGCGGCTATGCCGAGTACGCCTTCGGCAAGTCCGGCAACTTTATGGCGAACTATACCTATGGGGTGTCGCTGCTGATCGCCAACGTGGCGATTGCCATCTCCGCCGTGGGCTACGGTACGGAGCTGTTTGGCGCGACGCTCAGCCCGGTGCAAATTGGGCTGGCGACGATCGGCGTGCTGTGGATCTGTACCGTCGCCAACTTTGGCGGCGCGCGCATCACCGGACAGCTCAGCAGCATTACCGTCTGGGGCGTGATCATCCCGGTGGTCGGTCTGTGCATCATCGGCTGGTTCTGGTTTAGCCCGACGCTGTACGCCAACTCCTGGAACCCGCACCATGTGCCGTTCTTCACCGCCGTGGGCTCGTCTATCGCCATGACGCTCTGGGCTTTCCTGGGCCTGGAATCCGCCTGCGCAAATGCGGAAGTGGTGGAAAATCCGGAGAAGAACGTGCCGATTGCGGTTCTCGGCGGGACGCTGGGCGCGGCGGTGATCTATATCGTTTCAACCAACGTGATAGCGGGGATCGTGCCAAACATGGATCTGGCTAACTCCACGGCACCGTTCGGACTGGCCTTTGCGCAGATGTTCACCCCGGAAGTCGGGAAAGTTATCATGGGGTTGATGGTGATGTCCTGCTGCGGATCGCTGCTTGGCTGGCAGTTCACCATTGCACAGGTTTTTAAATCTTCGGCAGATGAAGGCTATTTCCCGAAAATCTTCTCCCGCGTGACCAAAGCCGATGCGCCGGTGCAGGGGATGCTGGCAATTGTCATCTTCCAGAGCGGATTATCGCTAATGACCATCAGCCCGTCGCTGAACAGCCAGTTCAACGTGCTGGTCAACCTGGCGGTGGTGACGAACATCATCCCGTATATTCTGTCGATGGCGGCGCTGGCGATCATTCAGAAGGTGGCGAAGGTGGATCCGCACAAAGCGCGAGTAGCGAATATCGTGGCGCTGGTTGGGGCGATATACAGCTTCTATGCGCTCTACTCGTCTGGCCAGGAGGCGATGCTGTACGGGGCGATAGTGACCTTTATGGGCTGGACGCTGTACGGTCTGGTGTCGCCGAGATTTGAATTGAAGAACAAACACAGTTAGGTAAAAGCAAAACGGCAACCCTGAGGTTGCCGTTTTTAGTGTTTTCTCCCTCTCCCCGTGGGAGAGGGCCGGGGTGAGGGCATCAGCCCGCACCAGAACACGACTTATGCGTTTTTCAGCACTTCGCTGACAATCTCTACCGCTTCTTTCTCAATCTGCTGGCGATGCTCAGCGCCGAGGAAGCTTTCGCAATAGATCTTGTACGCATCTTCCGTACCGGACGGACGCGCGGCGAACCAGCCATTTTCGGTCATCACTTTCAGGCCGCCGATAGACGCACCGTTACCCGGTGCCGCCGTCAGACGCGCGGTGATCGGATCGCCTGCCAGAGTGCTTGCGCTCACCATCTCCGGAGAGAGTTTGGACAAAGCCGCTTTTTGCGCAGAGGTCGCGCCAGCCTGAATACGGTTATAGCTTGGTGCACCAAAGCGTGCAGCCAGCTCGTTGTAATGTTCCTGCGGGTTTTTACCGGTAACCGCGGTGATTTCCGCCGCCAGCAGGCACATGATGATGCCGTCTTTATCGGTTGACCACGGGGTGCCATCGAAACGCAGGAAGGACGCGCCTGCGCTCTCTTCGCCGCCGAAGCCAAAGCTGCCGTCGTGCAGACCGTCAACGAACCACTTGAAGCCTACCGGCACTTCCACCAGCTTGCGGCCCAGCGCGTCCACCACGCGGTCGATCATCGCAGAAGAGACCAGCGTTTTACCGACAGCCACCTCTTTGCCCCACTGCGGACGGTGCTGGAACAGGTAGTTGATCGCAACAGCCAGATAGTGGTTCGGGTTCATCAGCCCGGCAGGGGTGACGATGCCGTGACGGTCATAGTCCGGGTCGTTAGCAAACGCCAGGTCGAATTTATCGCGCAGCGCCAGCAGGCCCGCCATCGCGCATTCGGAGGAGCAGTCCATACGGATCGCGCCGTCTTTGTCCAGGTGCATAAAGCGGAAGGTCTGATCGACGTGATCGTTCACGATGGTCAGATCCAGCTTGTAGTGCTCGGCGATGCGCTTCCAGTACTCAATACCGGAGCCGCCCAGCGGATCCACGCCCAGCTTCAGGCCGGCTTTCTGAATCGCCGCCATATCGACGATATCCGCCAGCCCTTCCACAAACGGCTGAACCAGATCCTGCTCTTTCACGTGGCCGGAGGCCATCGCCTCATCAAGAGAAATACGTTTAACGCCTTTCAGACCGTCGGCCAGCAGCGCGTTTGCACGATCTTCCACCACTTTGGTGACGTTAGTGTCAGCCGGGCCGCCGTTAGGCGGGTTGTATTTGATACCACCGTCTTCCGGCGGGTTGTGGGATGGCGTGATGACGATACCGTCAGCCTGCGCGCCACCTTTTTTGTTGTGCACAAGGATCGCGTTTGATACCGCCGGTGTTGGAGTAAACCCATTATTCTCCTGAACAATCACGTCCACACCGTTCGCCGCAAGCACTTCCAGCACGGAAATAAACGCCGGTTCAGACAGCGCATGGGTATCTTTGCCCACGTAGCACGGACCGGTAACGCCGTTTTTAGCGCGCTCTTCCGCAATGGCCTGAGCAATGGCCAGAATGTGCGGTTCGTTAAAGCTGTGGCGCGCCGCGCTACCGCGGTGACCAGATGTACCAAACTTCACTGCGTGTTCTGCGTTGCCCACGACCGGTTTCAGCACGTAATACTGCGCGGTCAGCTGAGCGACGTTAATCAAATCGCTTTGTTGTGCAGGTTGGCCTGCACGGCTGTGATTTGCCATTACCGGGTCCTTATGATGCAAGGGTTAAATTGTACCGCAAACCTTTTCAATCAATTCCGCCGGGAACTGCATGGACTGCATGATGTGTTCAATCATGCTGCACTTGCGGCCCGTATTGGTATTGGTGATCACCCAGTACGGAGTGCCAGGGACATGTTTAGGTTTGGTTTGATTGCCATTTTGCAGCAGCGTCTGCTCGTCGCCCGCGAAATAGACGCGGGTACGGCCGTGCAGCGACTCGGTCGCTTCAGCAAACGCTTTGTTATCCAGGGAGTAAAGTGTAGACAGCACCAGCATAAAACGGTTAACCGCCTTTTTCTGCTCCGCATATTCGTCGGAGAGCAGCAGTTCGCGCATCGCGCGCACTTTATCTTTTACCGGCGTCACGGCAGGTTTTGCTTGTACAGCAACGCTCGGCTGAGACACGACATCTTTGGTAACTGGGGTGGCAGGCTGTGAAGCGGCGGAAATTTTAAGCATGCGCCGTAAAATGTCGGACGCGCTCTCCCCGATATGCCGCGTCTGGCTGGCAATATACTGATAGAGTTCGTCATCAACTTCGATTGTTTTCATCTTAATCCAGTGCGATATCTTATCTGAATACAAGTCATTGGGATTATAAGGTCAAATCCCAACAGCGGATAGCGTCAAACCAGGTTGGCGGCAAAAGTCAGATTAAACTGGAACCTTGCAGCCGGGCGGCAGAATGGTCAACATGATACCCTAACCTGACATACGTAAAAAAAGAACTTTGCCATGAAATTGAATACCCGAGCGCAAACTGCACAATCGCCGAACAATAATTCCCCCATCGTGCTGGTTCATGGACTTTTTGGCAGCCTGGATAACCTGGGCGTGCTGGCCCGCGATTTGGTTACCGATCACGATATTTTACAGGTCGATATGCGCAACCACGGGCTTTCCGGCCGCTCAGACGAGATGACCTATGCGGCAATGGCGCAGGATCTGCTGGATACGCTGGACGCGCACAACCTGCAGAAGGTGACCCTCATCGGGCATTCAATGGGCGGTAAAGCGGTTATGGCGCTCACCGCGCTGGCGCCAGAGCGAATTTCCGGGCTTGTGGTGATTGACGTTGCGCCTGTGGATTACGACGTTCGCCGTCACGATGAGATTTTCGCGGCGATCAATGCTGTAACCGAAGCTGGCGTTTCCACTCGTCAGCAGGCGGCAGCGGTTATGCGTGAGCATCTTGATGAAGAAGGCGTGGTGCAGTTCCTTTTGAAGTCGTTTGTTGACGGGCAGTGGCGTTTTAACGTGCCGGTGCTGTGGGACCAGTACAACAACATCGTGGGCTGGGAAACCGTTCCCTCCTGGCCGCACCCTGCCCTCTTTATTCGCGGCGGTAACTCTCCTTATATTACCGACGCGTACCGCGACACGCTGCTGGCACAATTCCCGCAGGCGCGCGCCCACGTCATTGCCGGTGCCGGACACTGGGTGCATGCGGAAAAACCGGATGCTGTACTGCGCGCCATTCGCCGCTATCTCGCTGATACTGCAAATTGATTAAAAAGAGAGCGACTGGAAGATGACGGGCTTCCAGTCGTTGGCGTGCCGTTTTTGGTGATGTATGATGGCGCGCTTATCGCCCGGGCTTTAGCAGGGCGGCGTGTTTCCCCCGAAGTCTCATAATCATGGCCAAAGAACAAACGGACCGTACGACACTAGATCTGTTCGCGAATGAGCGTCGACCGGGACGACCGAAAACGAATCCGCTTTCGCGCGATGAACAGCTGCGTATCAATAAACGCAATCAGCTTAAACGCGATAAAAATCGTGGGCTTAAGCGTGTCGAACTGAAGCTCAACGCCGACGCGGTCGATGCGCTTAACGAGCTGGCAGAGGCGCGTAACATCAGCCGCAGCGAGCTTATTGAAGAGATGCTCATCGCCCAACTTGAGACGCTGCGCAGCCAGGCATAAGTCTGAAAAACCCCTTTATCGCCCTTTTCATGTAGCACAGAGTGCAGTCCTGCGCGATAGCGGTTTCCGCAGGGTTGCCAGTTCTGCTATTATTGCCCTTATCCGTGGCCGAATTGCGCCACCATACCATTAAGTTTCAAGAGGTTATTTTACTCATGGCAATCATCGGCATTTTCTTCGGCAGTGATACCGGCAATACCGAAAATATCGCAAAAAACATTCAGAAACAGCTCGGTAAAGACGTTGCTGATGTGCATGACATCGCCAAGAGCAGCAAAGAAGATCTCGAGGGCTATGACATTCTGCTGCTGGGTATTCCAACCTGGTACTATGGTGAAGCCCAATGCGACTGGGACGATTTCTTCCCGACGCTGGAAGAGGTGGACTTCAACGGCAAGCTGGTTGCCCTGTTCGGTTGTGGCGATCAGGAAGATTACGCCGAGTACTTCTGTGATGCGCTGGGGACGATTCGCGACATCATTGAGCCTAATGGCGCGGTTATTGTGGGCCACTGGCCGACTGCCGGTTACCACTTCGAAGCCTCTAAAGGCCTGGCCGATGACGATCATTTTGTCGGACTTGCCATTGACGAAGACCGTCAGCCAGAACTGACCGCAGAGCGTGTAGAGAAGTGGGTTAAGCAGATCCGCGAAGAACTGCATCTGGACGATATTCTCAACGCCTGATTTTTTACGGCGCAACGCGGGTTGCGCCCTTTTCCAGGTAAAACCGATTAAATTAATTGCTACAAACTTTTAACTTTTTCGCCCAGACCTGTACAATGTCTCCCTGGCAAAATGTGGTTTCCTTTGAGCAAGTTTGTAGGTGATACCACGTTTTTATAAGCATACTTTGCCTGAGACTTGCAGTTTTCATTTAGGCATGGCAGTTCTATAATGAGACGCATTATCCCAGGTGCATTTTCTGTCACTTCCCAGAGAAGTGAATCGTTTAGCAACAGGACAGATTCCGCATGACTGACAACAATACCGCATTAAAGAAGGCTGGCCTGAAAGTAACGCTTCCTCGGTTAAAAATCCTGGAAGTGCTTCAGGGTCCAGACAATCACCATGTCAGTGCGGAAGACCTTTATAAACGTCTTATCGACATGGGTGAAGAGATTGGGCTGGCCACCGTATATCGCGTGCTGAACCAGTTTGATGACGCGGGCATTGTTACCCGTCATAATTTCGAAGGCGGTAAATCTGTATTCGAACTGACCCAGCAGCATCACCACGATCACCTGATCTGCCTCGATTGCGGCAAGGTCATTGAATTTAGCGATGATTCCATCGAAGCGCGTCAGCGTGAAATCGCAGCTCGTCATGGCATTCGCCTGACCAACCACAGCCTGTACCTTTACGGTCACTGCGCTGAAGGGGATTGCCGCGAGAATGAACACGCTCACGACACAAAATAAGTTAGCGTTCATACTCTGAGCCAGCCGTAAGGTTGGCTTTTTTTTGCCTGAAAAAAGCCCGGTAAGCAAAGTGCCACCGGGCGTAGATCAACTCATTTGTTGTTATTGCGTATCTCGTTCCAGATTTTATCGCAACGCTTCGCCACTTCCTGATCGTTACCGGTTTTACGTGCCTGGATGCAGGCCTGATAATCCATCACGCGAACATTCTCCTGCGTCGCGAACGCCTCATGCGCTTTCTCTTTCTTTAACACATTTAGCACGCTCTGGCAGGCTTCAATTTTCTCAGGCGATCCTTCCGCGGTATTAATACAGGCGCTGTACGCCTCCTTCAGACGGGCGTCCTCTTTCGGCGCCTGAGTCTGAACACACGCCACCAGCCCTGATGCCATCAGCGCGACGATTACGATTTTTTTCATCATATGCAGTCTCCAGACCGGCGGGACTCAGCCCGCCGGTGTGCTCATCAGAAGATGGTGAATGGGGCGATAACCATGAATTTGACGTCACGTTCATCCTGGAAGATGTTGCCGTAACCGCCCGCATAGCTTGGGATATCGGAGTGGTTGTCATACTGCGTAAAGTGCAGCTTGAACATCGTGCCTTTCGCGCGGCCCTCCTGCAGGGTGTAGATAGCATCCAGGCTGTAGGAGGACTCTTTCAGGCGATAGTTTGGATCGTAGTACGCATCCGGCGTCGCCATGTCTGCTGGTTTTGCATCCCAGGCGTAAGCGTAAGAAGCGCCCACCGCCCAGCCCGGCAGGTTCCAGTTTTTCAGGTCATACATGGCGCCGAAGAAGACCGCTTTCTCGCCGTCGGCGTTAAAGTCTGAGCGGTTATCCCACCAGATATCCAGACGACCGTTGGATGAGGCATAGGTCGGCGTCATACGCTGCAGGAAGTAGCCCTGCTGCCCTTCCGCCTTCACCCATGTCCCTTCCAGGCGCAAATCAACCTGACCGACCTTGTAGCCGAAGGTTAACGCCTGCAGCCACGCGGTACCGTTATAAATGTCATTTACGCTGCCATCGCTGACCTTATCGCGCGTACCGTAGAACTGGTAGCTGGTGCTCAGCGGACTACCGGCGATATCAAATTTGTAGCTGGCTTTAGCAAAATACTGATCGATATAGCCTTCCGCCTGACCAAATGCGGCTTCCAGAACGAGATCGTTTTTGAAATCGTACTTCGCGCCCAGCGAGTGGAGGTAATCGACTTTGGTTTTCTTATCGTTCTGGTAGAACTTGTCCATCTCAATGTGCCACGGCGCTTTGTACTCGTTGGTCCACATATAGGAGAAGCTCAACGCACCTGCATCACCATAGTCAAAGTTAGCCCCGGCTTCTGCCCCCTGATAGGTACCAGGCATAAAGCTCCAGTGCGGCGCTAACAGCGTCTGGCCGGTTGGCTGAATATAGCCCCCACGCGCCCATACCGGGCCGTATTTGAATTTCGCTGCGGCCTTATAAAGGCTGATACCGCTTTTATCCCCTGACCAGTCTTCGTCATAGGCTTTATTGCTGGAGGAGAAAGCAATTTCGTTCGGGTGGCCGCTGTCGCCATTTTCAGCCATTTCAATCGCCGTAAACGCGGCAATATCCAGACCGAACATATCGGCGGCGTAGCCTGACTGGAAGTCCAGATTGGCGTTCCAGGTGGAGTGAGAGAGGTTGGTTTTGTATTTATCTTCTGTGACATCTTTACGGTCACGTTCACGCTGCCAGTAATAAATACCGCCAGTGAGGGTAGAATCTTCGATGAAACCTGCTGCTTTTGCCTCTGGTGTCACCACCAGGCCCGACATTGCTGTCACACCGGCAATAGCCAGCGCCAGCGCACTACGTTTGCCACTGAACGTACGCATAGATTATTCCTCTTTGACGAATTAAAACGCCTTAAACGGCGAAAATATAAAAGACCAAAAGGCCAGGGGTAGTTATAAATACCCTCGAATTAACTACCGTCTTTAGGTTATTTTTCGCGACGCGAATTATCAATGCTTTTCAGTGGGCAAAAGTCAGGATTATGACGAAGTGCACATAATTGGTAGTGCTTTGTAACATTTGGCCGGATGCGAGGTGTGGCGGGGGTAGAGCCGGTAATTTCAGCGTATCAGATCGTAATAAAACCCGTATTTGTCTTTATTCTCCATTTTATGAAACAGACAAACTTTTTTTAGAAAAATAAGTAGCACCGCATTGACCAAAAATTTTAGCTGGCCTAATTACGGGCCTACTTTAACGATATGATCATTAAATAAAAAAACGCCGCTATAAGCGGCGTTTGTTTCTCATTGACCAGTGCAGCGTTATTATTCGCCGATCTTGGTCCAGGTATCACGCAGACCTACGGTACGGTTAAATACCGGTTTTTCTGCCGTGCTGTAACGGCTGTCCAGGCAGAAGTAACCTTCACGCTCGAACTGGAACGCTTTGCCCGCTTCAGCGGCTTTCAGCGATGGCTCCGCATAACCTTGCTTGATCACCAGAGATTCCGGGTTGATGGTCGCCAGGAAGTCTTCCGCCGCACCCGGGTTAGGTACGCTAAACAGACGGTCGTACAGACGAATTTCTACCGGCAGCGCGTGGGAAGCGCTCACCCAGTGGATCACGCCTTTCACCTTGCGGCCGTCTGCCGGATCTTTGCTCAGCGTCTCAGCATCGTACGAACAGAAGATGGTGGTAATGTTACCTTCATCATCTTTCTCTACGCGCTCGGCTTTGATGACGTAGGCGTTACGCAGACGAACTTCTTTACCCAACACCAGACGCTTGTACTGCTTATTGGCTTCTTCACGGAAGTCAGCACGGTCGATCCAGATCTCACCGCTGAACGGCACGTCGCGGCTTCCCATTTCCGGTTTATTCGGATGGTTAGGCATAGAGACCAGCTCGCTTCCACCCTGCGGGTAATTTTCAATCACCAGTTTCACCGGATCGATAACAGCCATCGCGCGCGGGGCGTTTTCGTTAAGATCTTCACGAATGCAGGATTCCAGAGACGCCATTTCGATGGTGTTGTCCTGCTTGGTCACGCCGATACGTTTGCAGAACTCACGAATAGAAGCGGCAGTGTAACCACGACGACGCAGGCCGGAGATGGTCGGCATGCGCGGGTCATCCCAGCCTTCAACGTGCTTGTCGGTCACCAGCAGGTTCAGCTTACGCTTGGACATCACGGTGTATTCCAGATTCAGACGAGAGAACTCGTACTGACGCGGATGCGCAGGAATGGTGATGTTATCCAGCACCCAGTCGTACAGACGACGGTTATCCTGGAACTCCAGCGTACACAGCGAGTGGGTGATGCCTTCCAGCGCATCGCTGATGCAGTGGGTGAAGTCGTACATCGGGTAGATGCACCACTTGTTGCCGGTCTGGTGGTGTTCTGCGAACTTAATGCGGTACAGCACCGGATCGCGCATCACGATAAACGGCGACGCCATATCGATTTTGGCACGCAGGCACGCTTTACCTTCTTCGAAGCCACCGGCACGCATTTTTTCAAACAGCGCCAGGTTCTCTTCCACGCTGCGATCGCGGAACGGGCTGTTTTTGCCTGGTGCGGTCAGCGTACCGCGATACTCGCGGATTTCGTCCGCAGACAGCTCGTCAACGTATGCCAGACCTTTCTTGATCAGCTCCACCGCGTAGGCATACAGCTGATCAAAATAGTCAGAGGAGTAGCAGATATCGCCAGACCAGTTGAAGCCCAGCCATTGCACGTCGTTTTTAATGGACTCAACGTATTCGATGTCTTCTTTTACTGGGTTGGTGTCATCGAAACGCAGGTTGCACTGCCCCTGGTAGTCTTGCGCAATGCCAAAGTTCAGGCAGATCGATTTCGCGTGACCAATGTGCAGGTAGCCGTTCGGCTCCGGCGGGAAACGCGTATGTACCGTGGTGTGCTTACCACTGGCCAGATCTTCATCGATGATCTGACGAATAAAGTTACTCGGGCGGGCTTCTGCCTCACTCATCGTGGATTCCTCAAAGCGTAAACAACGTATAACGGCGTATGATCTTATAAGCCGGACGTAGTGACAACCCTTAGTTACGGAAAATACGTATCAGATGAAAATAATGGGGGCGTTTGCTGCAAAAAAAAGCGGCGGAGGATATCCCCCGCCGCTTAAGGCATGACTCTACTCAGGAGCGATTACTTGCCTTTAATCTCATACAGCGGTGTCTGACCCGCAACCACCTGACCTTTCGCCTGGAGTACCAGACCGCTAAAGTCGTCGATGTTGCTGCACACGACCGGACTAATCATCGAGCGCGCGTTGGCGTTCAGGAAGTCCAGATCCATTTCCAGAATCGGCTGACCTGCCACCACTTCGGCCCCCTCTTCCACCAGGCGAGTAAAGCCCTGACCGTTCAGCGCTACGGTATCGATCCCCATATGGACAACGATCTCCGCGCCTTTTTCGGTTTCGAGGCAGAACGCGTGGTTGGTGTTGAAGATTTTCACGATGGTGCCTGCCGCCGGAGACACAACGGTTTTGTCCGTTGGTTTCACCGCCACGCCGTCACCGACCGCTTTGCTGGCGAACGCTTCGTCAGGCACCTGCTCAAGGTCAACCACGTCACCCGTTACCGGAGAGACCAGCGCGGCCACCGTCACGGCGTTCGGCACGGCCTGCGGCTTAGCAACTGGCGCAGCCGTCGACGCAGGCGCGCTGTCGGCTGATGCCGCCGCGACCGGGCCACGGGCAACCACTTTCTTCATTTCGTCGCCAATGGATTCCGCTTTGGCGCCTACGATAACCTGGATAGTTTGTTTGTTCAGTTTAACCACGCCCGATGCACCAAGGCGTTTACACATTGCGTCGCTTACGCGCGCCGAGTCACCCACCGTCAGACGCAGACGGGTGATACAGGCATCAATCGCTTTCAGGTTGTCAGTCCCACCGACGGCAGCGATATAGCTGGTCGCCAGCTGAGTCAGACCCTCTTCGGTATTGCTGTTGGCTTCGTTGGTGACCACTTCGTCTTTGGTATCTTCGCGGCCTGGTGTTTTGAGGTTAAACATACGAATAACCGCAGTGAACAGCACGAAGTAGATGACGAAGAAGACCAGACCCATTACCACCAGCATCCAGACGTTCTTGCTTGCCGCCGGCAGGTTGTACATCAACACGTAGTCGATCGCGCCTGCAGAGAAGGAGAAGCCAGCATGGATGCCCAGCAGGGTCGCCACAAACAGGCTGATACCGGTAAGCACCGCATGCATGAGGTACAGCACCGGCGCCAGGAACATGAACAGGAATTCCAGCGGCTCGGTTACACCGGTCAGGAACGCGGTAATCGCAACGGACAGCAGCATGCCGCCAACCATTGGGCGACGCGCTTTTGGCGCAGCCAGGTACATTGCCAGTGCAGCGCCCGGCAGACCAAACATCATGATTGGGAAGAAGCCAGACATGAACATACCCGCGGTGCCGTCACCCGCATAGAAGCGGTTGATGTCGCCGTGGAATACGGTGCCCGCAGCATTGGTGAACTCACCAATCTGGAACCAGGCGATGGTGTTCAGCACCTGATGCAGACCGGTTGGGATCAGCAGACGGTTGATAAAGCCAAAGATACCTGAGCCCACTGCACCCGCAGAAACAATCCACTCGCCGCCCGCATGGATAGCATGCTGCACCGGCGGCCAGACGTAGCCAAAGATAGCGGCCAGGATCAGACAGAAAAAGCCCGTCGCAATTGGCACAAAACGTTTACCGCCGAAGAAGCTCAGGAAGTCAGGCAGTTTGATACCCGCCCAGCGGTTGTACACGGCACCACCGACCAGACCGGTAATGATACCCGCCAGTACACCCATGTTGATTTCCGGGTTGATGGTTACCATCGCTTTCGTGAGGATGAAGTAACCTACCGCCCCTGCCAGTGCCGCAGCACCGGCGCTGTCTTTTGACCAGCTTGACGCCACGCCGATGGCGAAGATCAGCGCAAGGTTGTCAAAAATGGCGCCGCCTGCCTGGGCAATAAACGGCACGTTAAGAAGATCGGGTTGCCCGAATCGCAGCAGCAACGCTGCAACCGGTAGCACGGCGATAGGGAGCTGCAAAGCCCTACCGAGGCGCTGGAAAAAACCTAAAATATTCATCCTATTCCCCCTACGAGACCCATTATTAAGACTCGCGCATAAACTATGTTTTTATTGTGTCACGAACGATAGATACAGTTGATGATTCACTGGCAGTCTGAGTGTGTGAAAAATTAATTCGTATCGCAAATTAAACACCTATTTTTTGTGATTATTGTCACCAAATATCGTATTCCCTCCTCCCTTTCACTGGCTAACAGCCAAAACTTATTTTATCATTAAAAAAATCAAGACGGATTGATCCGGCCTGAAAGGTTCCAGGTTACGCTTAAGCATCAGGTTCCGATACCCATCCGCCCACTCTTCTACTTAAACTTTGAGGTGAACAATGAGACTGATTCCCCTGGCAACTGCTGAACAAGTCGGTAAATGGGCCGCTCGCCATATCGTTAACCGTATTAATGCCTTCAAGCCTACTGCCGATCGTCCCTTCGTTCTTGGCCTTCCAACGGGTGGTACCCCACTGACCGCGTACAAAGCGCTGGTTGAAATGCATAAAGCGGGCCAGGTTAGCTTTAAACACGTTGTGACCTTCAACATGGACGAATATGTCGGCCTGCCAAAGGAGCATCCTGAAAGCTACCATAGCTTCATGCACCGCAATTTCTTTGATCACGTTGATATCCCAGCTGAAAATATTAACCTGCTGAATGGAAATGCGCCTGATATTGACGCAGAATGCCGTCAGTACGAAGAAAAAATCCGTTCTTACGGTAAAATCCACCTGTTCATGGGTGGCGTGGGCAACGATGGTCATATCGCGTTCAACGAACCAGCTTCTTCTCTGGCTTCCCGTACCCGTATTAAAACGCTGACCCATGACACCCGCGTGGCAAACTCCCGCTTCTTTGACGGTGATGTGAACCAGGTTCCAAAATACGCCCTGACCGTTGGCGTAGGCACCCTGCTGGATGCCGAAGAGGTGATGATTCTGGTACTGGGCGGCGTGAAAGCGCAGGCGCTCCAGGCAGCCGTTGAAGGCAACGTTAACCACATGTGGACCATCAGCTGCCTGCAGCTGCATCCAAAATCAGTCATCGTCTGCGACGAACCGTCCACGATGGAGCTGAAGGTGAAAACGCTGAAATACTTCAACGAGTTAGAAGCTGAGAACATCAAAGGTCTGTAATTGAATAACCGCCTCTTCTGTCAGAGGCGGTCGCTTTTTTTAACCGGGGGTCGATATGTACGCTTTAACCCACGGTCGGATTTATACCGGCCATGAAATTCTGGATGACCATGCGATTGTTATCGCCAATGGCCTGATTGAACGTGTTTGCCCGCTGGCGGAACTGCCGCCGGAGATAGAACAGCGCTCACTCAATGGAGCAGTAATCTCCCCCGGTTTCATCGACGTACAGCTTAACGGCTGCGGCGGTGTGCAGTTCAATGACACCGCCGAGGCGGTGACGGTTGAAACGCTGGAAATCATGCAGAAAGCTAACGAGAAATCAGGCTGCACCAGCTATCTGCCGACGCTCATCACCAGCAGTGATGACCTGATGAAACAGGGTATCCGCGTGATGCGCGAATACCTGGCCAAACACCCGAACCAGGCGCTGGGTCTGCATCTGGAAGGGCCATGGCTGAACATAGTGAAAAAAGGCACGCATAACCCGGATTACGTGCGCAAGCCGGATGCTGAACTGGTCGACTACATGTGTGCCAATGCTGATGTGATCGCTAAAGTGACGCTGGCGCCTGAAATGACCGGTACTGAGGTCATCAGCAAACTGGCTGCCGCCGGGATTGTGGTTTCAGCAGGCCACTCAAACGCCACGCTGAAAGAAGCCAAAGCGGGCTTCCGTGCCGGCATTACCTTTGCGACCCACCTTTACAACGCCATGCCGTATATTACCGGCCGTGAACCGGGTCTGGTCGGGGCGATTCTCGACGAACCAGACGTCTACTGCGGCATTATCGCTGATGGCATGCACGTTGATTACACCAACATTCGCAACGCCAAACGGCTGAAAGGTGACAAGCTCTGCCTGGTCACCGATGCCACCGCGCCAGCAGGTGCAAATATTGAGCAGTTCATTTTTGCTGGTAAAACAATATACTACCGCAATGGACTGTGTGTGGATGAAAACGGTACGCTGAGTGGCTCCTCTTTGACCATGATTGAAGGGGTGCGTAATCTGGTGGAGCATTGTGGGATTGCGCTTGATGAAGTCCTGCGTATGGCCACCCTTTATCCGGCTCGCGCCATCGGCGTGGATAAACAGCTCGGCGGAATTGCACCAGGTATGGTTGCAAACCTGACGGCATTCACACACGATTATAAAATTATTAAGACCATCGTTAATGGTAACGAGGTCGTCACTGAGTAAGTAAAAGTATGACACCAGGCGGACAAGCTCAAATCGGTAATGTCGATCTCGTTAAACAACTTAACAGTGCGGCGGTTTATCGCCTGATTGACCAACATGGTCCAATCTCGCGGATCCAGATAGCCGAACAAAGCCAGCTTGCTCCCGCCAGCGTGACAAAAATTACCCGCCAGCTCATTGAGCGCGGTTTGATCAAAGAAGTCGATCAGCAGGCCTCCACCGGGGGCCGCCGCGCCATCTCCATCATTACCGAAACCCGCAACTTTCAGGCCATTGGCGTCCGGCTTGGTCGTCATGACACCACGCTCACGCTGTACGATTTGAGCAGCAAAGCCATTGCGGAAGAGCACTACCCACTGCCCGAGCGCACCCAGGAGACGCTGGAACACGCGCTGCTGAATACTATCGCGCACTTTATTGAAAGCTGTCAGCGCAAGATCCGCGAACTGATCGCCATCTCCGTCATTCTGCCGGGCCTGGTCGACCCGGAAAGCGGTGTGATCCGATACATGCCGCATATTCAGGTTGAGAACTGGGCGCTGGTCGACGCGCTGGAAAAACGCTTTAAGGTGACCTGCTTTGTCGGCCATGATATTCGTTCTTTAGCGCTGGCTGAGCACTACTTTGGTGCGAGTCAGGACTGTGAAGACTCTATTCTGGTGCGCGTACACCGCGGTACGGGCGCAGGCATTATCTCCAATGGCCGTATTTTTATTGGTCGTAACGGTAACGTTGGCGAGATCGGCCACATCCAGGTTGAACCGCTCGGCGAACGCTGCCACTGCGGCAACTTCGGCTGCCTTGAAACCATCGCCGCCAACACGGCCATCGAGCAGCGCGTTCGCCACCTGCTTGAGCAGGGTTATCAAAGCCGCGTCACGCTGGACGATTGCAAGATAGGCACCATCTGCAAAGCCGCCAATAAAGGCGACGCGCTGGCCTGTGAGGTGATCGAGCAGGTAGGTCGCCATCTGGGGAAAACCATCGCCATCGCCATTAACCTGTTTAACCCGCAGAAGGTGGTGATCGCCGGAGAGATTGTTGAAGCGGAAAAAGTGCTGCTGCCCGCCATCGAAGGCTGTATCAACACCCAGGCGCTGAAAGCATTCCGACAGAACCTCCCGGTGGTTCGTTCGAAGCTTGACCATCGCTCGGCGATTGGCGCGTTTGCGCTGGTCAAGCGCGCCATGCTCAACGGGATCCTGCTCCAGCATTTGCTGGAATCCTGATCGGACCTTATAGTAACGCCTTCTTTTTTTGATGTCGGAATGTCCATGACCATTAAGAATGTAATTTGTGATATCGACGGCGTGCTGATGCACGACAACGTTGCCGTGCCGGGTGCTGCGGAGTTTCTTCACCGCATCATCGACAAAGGAATGCCACTGGTTCTACTCACGAACTACCCTTCCCAAACCGGTCAGGATCTGGCGAACCGCTTTGCCACCGCAGGCGTCGACGTGCCGGACAGCGTGTTTTATACCTCCGCAATGGCAACGGCGGATTTCCTGAAGCGTCAGGAAGGAAAAAAAGCCTACGTGGTCGGTGAAGGCGCGCTGATCCACGAGCTGTATAAAGCAGGCTTTACCATTACCGATGTGAACCCGGACTTTGTGATCGTGGGTGAAACGCGCTCCTTTAACTGGGAGATGATGCATAAAGCAGCCTACTTTGTCGCCAATGGTGCGCGTTTTATTGCCACCAACCCGGATACGCACGGCCGTGGTTTCTATCCGGCCTGCGGCGCGCTGTGCGCCGGTATTGAAAAAATCTCGGGCCGTAAGCCTTTTGTTGTCGGCAAACCGAGCCCGTGGATCATCCGCGCCGCGCTGAATACGATGCAGGCACACTCAGAAGAAACCGTCATTGTTGGCGACAACCTGCGCACCGATATTCTGGCTGGCTTCCAGGCGGGGCTTGAAACCATCCTGGTACTTTCTGGCGTCTCGCAGCTTGATGACATCGATACGATGCCCTTCCGACCAAGCTGGATTTACCCCTCTGTCGACGAAATCGACGTTATTTGATTCTGAACCACGTCCCAGGGCGTGGTTTTTCATTTTCAGCTTATACAAACAAAACATCATCTAACAAAAAACCCTTTTCATTGCACAATCATCAATAAAAGGATGCGTGACGTACTCTTTTTTCACTATTCCGCAATCACTATTGCACTTTTTCCGTTTTGGCCCGTAAAACCCTTGCGCCCCTCCCCCCTTTTGCGGCATTTTCATAAGCAAGCAACATCACAATGCAACAGGGTTAACGGAGAAGGTTATGTGTTCAATTTTTGGCGTACTGGATATTAAAACTGACGCGGGCGAATTGCGTAAAAAAGCACTCGAATTGTCCCGCCTGATGCGCCATCGCGGCCCGGACTGGTCAGGCGTTTACGCCAGCGACAAAGCGATTCTGGCTCACGAACGTCTGTCTATTGTTGACGTCAACGCCGGTGCACAGCCGCTGTATAACGAGAAAAAAACGCACGCGCTGGCTGTCAACGGTGAAATTTATAACCATCAGGCGCTGCGCGCCGAGTACGGCGACCGCTACGCCTTCCAGACCGGCTCTGACTGTGAAGTGATCCTGGCGCTGTATCAGGAGAAAGGTCCCGAGTTTCTCGACGACCTGCAGGGCATGTTTGCCTTCGCCCTGTACGACAGCGAAAAAGACGCTTACCTGATTGGCCGTGACCATATCGGTATTATCCCGCTGTACATGGGGCACGATGAACACGGCAACTTCTACGTTGCTTCAGAGATGAAAGCGCTGGTACCGGTCTGCCGCACCATCAAAGAGTTCCCGGCGGGCAGCTATCTGTGGAGCAAAGACGGTGAAATTCGTCCGTACTACCAGCGCGACTGGTTTGACTATGACGCGGTGAAAGACAACGTGACGGATAAAGCCGAGCTGCGTCAGGCGCTGGAAGATTCCGTGAAAAGCCACCTGATGTCAGACGTGCCTTACGGCGTACTGCTCTCCGGCGGTCTGGACTCCTCCGTGATCTCCGCGATCACCAAGAAGTTCGCGGCTCGTCGCGTGGAAGATCAGGAGCGCTCCGAGGCCTGGTGGCCGCAGCTGCACTCCTTTGCCGTGGGCCTGGAAGGGGCACCGGATCTGAAAGCCGCGCAGGAAGTGGCAAACCACCTCGGCACCGTGCACCATGAAATTCACTTCACCGTGCAGGAAGGCCTGGATGCGATCCGCGATGTGATCTATCACATTGAAACCTATGACGTGACCACCATTCGCGCCTCCACGCCGATGTACCTGATGTCGCGTAAGATCAAGGCGATGGGCATCAAGATGGTCCTCTCCGGCGAAGGTTCTGACGAAGTGTTTGGCGGCTACCTGTACTTCCATAAAGCGCCAAACGCCAAAGAGCTGCATGAAGAGACCGTGCGTAAGCTGCAGGCGCTGCACATGTTCGACTGTGCCCGTGCCAACAAAGCGATGTCGGCCTGGGGCGTGGAAGCGCGCGTGCCGTTCCTGGATAAGAAATTCCTCGACGTGGCGATGCGCATCAACCCGCAGGATAAAATGTGCGGCAACGGCAAAATGGAAAAACATATCCTGCGTGAATGTTTTGAATCTTACCTGCCGGCGAGCGTGGCATGGCGTCAGAAAGAGCAGTTCTCTGATGGCGTTGGCTACAGCTGGATCGACACCCTGAAAGAGGTGGCGGCGAAGCAGATTTCTGACCAGCAGCTGGAAACCGCAAGCTTCCGCTTCCCGTACAACACGCCGGGCTCGAAAGAAGCGTACCTCTACCGTGAGATCTTTGAAGAGCTGTTCCCGGTGCCGAGCGCAGCCGAGTGTGTTCCTGGCGGTCCGTCAGTGGCCTGTTCATCCGCAAAAGCCATTGAATGGGATGAATCTTTCAAGGCGATGAACGATCCATCGGGGCGTGCGGTAGGCGTTCACCAGTCCGCCTACAAATAATCACAACGATTTCAAACAGGCCCCTAAGGGGCCTGTTTTTTTTGCCTCACATTTCACCACCAAAAATCGATTAATAACCAATAATTGCCGAATATTCGGTCACGCTGTTCGCAACCTAACCAAACAGTCACATTCCGGCTATTTTCGTTGAAAAAGGTGTTGACGCTGCAAGGGTCTATACGCATAATGCGCCCCGCAACGCCGATAAGGTAACGCGAAAAAAAGATGGCTACGTAGCTCAGTTGGTTAGAGCACATCACTCATAATGATGGGGTCACAGGTTCGAATCCCGTCGTAGCCACCAAATTAAGATTATCGATTTGTTTCGGTAATAAAAAATTGTTGGGGTATCGCCAAGCGGTAAGGCACCGGTTTTTGATACCGGCATTCCCTGGTTCGAATCCAGGTACCCCAGCCAATTTAAAAGTCGTTAAGCAGTCTGTTTAACGCAATTGGGGTGTCGCCAAGCGGTAAGGCTCTGGTTTCTGATACCAGCATTCCGGGGTTCGAATCCCTGCACCCCAGCCACTTAAAACAAACAAGCCCGCTCTGCGGGCTTTTTTGTTTTTGTTGCTCAGAATAGTGCGGCCTGATGCCCTCACCCTACCCCTCTCCCACGGGAGAGGGAATTAAGATTAGAGTCCGAGGGCGTATTTCAGCGCCTGACGCTTCAGCCCACCGGCACGCTCTGCCGCCATTAAGCCAATGTTACGCAGAATGCGCACCGGGGCCAGGTCATTGCTGAAACCGGCATAGAACAGATCCATCCCTGACTGCATGATGAAGTTATCCGCCATACGGCGCGTCTGGTAGCGCTTCAGTACCTGATGGCTGGCCCAGGCTTCCGCGTGAGCGCGTGCGTTGCCCAGCACGTCCAGTAACGCATCGACGTCACGGTATCCAAGGTTGACTCCCTGCCCCGCCAGCGGGTGGATGGTGTGTGCCGCATCGCCCACCAGCGCCAGCCCTTCTCGGGCATACTGTAAAGCATGACGGCGCGTGAGCGGGAATGCACCTGCGGTGACTGGCGTCACGTTGCCAAGGCGGCGCGGGAAGTGAAGCAGGATCTCGCGCTGCAACTGCTCCATCGACAGCCCCTGCAGCTGGCGAATGCGCGCCGGTTTGTCGTACCACACCAGCGAAGCCCAGTTATCAAACAGCGGCAAGAATGCATGCGGGCCGTTCGGCGTAAAGTGCTGCCAGGTGCTTTCGCCCGGCGCATTCTCACACTGAACGGTGATTAACATGCAGGATTGCTGATATTGCCAGGCATGAACCCCAATACCCGCCATCTCCCTGACCTGCGAGTTAGCGCCATCGGCCCCGACGACCAGCTTCACGGCCAGTTCATCGCCGCTGTCGAGCGTCAGCAAATAGCCGCTTTCATGAGGATGCAGTGCCTTAAGTGACGCAGGCATACGCAGCGTCACCTTCGGATGTGCCTCCAGCGCCTGCCAGAGCGCCAGCTGGAGCACGTTGTTTTCCACCATATAGCCCAGGCGCGGCAGCTTCAGCTCGGCGGCGTCAAACGACACGTGGGCATTTTCCCACTCCCAGGTTTCAAGGCGGCTGTAAGGGTGTGCGCGCATCGCCTGCACCGCCTCCCAGACGCCCAGGCCGCGCAGCAGATCGACGGACGCCGCGCTGATGGCGGAAATGCGCACGTCCGGTTTGCTGGCGGGATCGAATGCCGGGGGAGCCGCCTGTTCAATAACGGTTACATCAAATCCCTGCTGCGCCAGCCCCAGCGCCAGCGCGCCGCCGACCATACCGCCGCCGACAACGGCAACTTCGGTGTGTTGGAGTGTCATGGTCAATTTTCCTTATTGGAGAATCCCTTAAGTTTACCGGATTTTTGCGGTCCTGAGACACACAACCTTCATACTGGTCACAACCCCATCAAAGCATTACAATACGCGGCTTGCAATCCTGAGCTGAGCAAGTCGATGACTAAAAAACTCCATATAAAAACCTGGGGCTGTCAGATGAACGAATACGATTCATCCAAGATGGCCGATCTGCTGGATACCACCCACGGATACCAGCTGACTGAAAATGCGAAAGAAGCCGATGTGCTGCTGCTGAACACCTGTTCAATTCGTGAAAAAGCACAGGAAAAAGTCTTTCATGTGTTAGGCCGCTGGAAGCTTCTTAAACGGAAAAATCCGGACCTGATCATTGGCGTCGGTGGCTGCGTCGCGTCGCAGGAAGGTAAGCTGATCCGCCAGAGAGCCCCGTATGTGGATATCGTCTTTGGTCCTCAGACCCTGCACCGCCTGCCGGAGATGATCAATCAGGTTCGCGGTAACCGTAGCCCGGTCGTTGACGTCAGCTTCCCGGAGATCGAGAAATTTGACCGTCTGCCAGAGCCGCGCGCCGATGGCCCGACCGCCTTCGTCTCGATCATGGAAGGCTGCAACAAATACTGTACCTACTGCGTGGTGCCTTACACCCGCGGTGAAGAGGTCAGCCGCCCGGCGGACGACATTCTGTTTGAAATTGCCCAGCTTGCCGCGCAGGGCGTTCGCGAAGTGAACCTGCTGGGCCAGAACGTTAACGCCTGGCGCGGCGAGAACTACGACGGCACCACCGGCAGCTTTGCCGAACTGCTGCGCCTGGTAGCCGCGATTGACGGCATCGACCGTATTCGTTTTACCACCAGCCATCCGATGGAGTTTACCGACGACATCATTGACGTCTATCGCGATACGCCAGAGCTGGTGAGCTTCCTGCACCTGCCTATTCAGTGCGGCTCTGACCGCGTGCTGAACCTGATGGGCCGTCCGCATACGGTGCTGGAGTACAAATCCACCATCCGCAAGCTGCGCGAAGCGCGCCCGGATATCCAGATTAGCTCTGACTTTATCGTCGGCTTCCCAGGCGAAACCGCTGATGACTTCGAGCGCACCATGAAGCTCATCGGTGAAGTGAACTTTGACGTCAGCTACAGCTTCATCTTCTCAGCGCGTCCTGGCACGCCTGCGGCCGACATGGTTGACGACGTGCCGGAAGAAGAGAAAAAGCAGCGTCTGTATATTCTTCAGGAACGCATCAACCAGCAGGCCAACGCCTGGAGCCGCCGTATGCTCGGCACCGTCCAGCGCATTCTGGTGGAAGGTACTTCCCGCAAGAGCATCATGGAGCTCTCTGGTCGTACCGAGAACAACCGCGTGGTGAACTTCGAAGGCACCCCGGACATGATCGGTAAATTTGTGGACGTCGAAATTGTCGAAGTGCTGACCAACTCGCTGCGCGCGAAGGTGGTACGCACCGAGGACGAAATGGGCCTGCGTATTGCCGAGTCACCGGAATCCGTAATTTCTCGTACCCGCAAAGAAAACGATTCTGGCGTTGGGATTTACCAGCCTTGATCCTTCAGGCCTGCCTCTTCGGCAGGCCTTGTATTTCCTCTCATCACCCCCAATATCTACCGCAACGCTTGCGCCTTTATTCTGTGGCGTGAATAATTTCGGTAATGACCGTTCTATTGCTCCGTGTGGCAGCGGGTCAGTTAACCATTTAAAGAGGAACAGTTTGAACATAGATACGCGTGAAATTAGCCTTGAGCCCGCAGACAACGCTCGCCTGCTGAGCCTGTGCGGGCCGTTTGATGACAACATCAAACAACTGGAGCGACGTCTGGGTATCGAAATCAATCGTCGCGATAACCATTTCAAACTCACCGGACGCCCTATCTGCGTCAACGCGGCAGCAGATATTCTACGCAGCCTGTATGTCGATACCGCTCCGATGCGCGGCGAAATTCAGGATATCGAGCCGGAACAGATCCACCTCGCCATTAAAGAGGCGCGCGTGCTTGAGCAGAGCGCGGAAAGCGTGCCGGACTACGGCAAGGCGATCAATATCAAGACCAAGCGTGGCGTCATCAAGCCGCGTACGCCGAACCAGGCGCAGTACATCGCCAACATTCTTGACCATGACATCACCTTCGGCGTGGGTCCCGCGGGTACAGGTAAAACCTATCTGGCGGTTGCCGCTGCGGTGGATGCGCTGGAGCGTCAGGAGATCCGTCGTATCCTGCTGACCCGCCCCGCCGTTGAAGCGGGTGAAAAACTCGGCTTCCTGCCCGGCGATCTGAGCCAGAAGGTCGACCCTTACCTGCGCCCGCTGTACGACGCGCTGTTCGAGATGCTCGGCTTCGAGAAAGTGGAGAAGCTGATCGAACGTAACGTGATCGAAGTGGCCCCGCTCGCCTACATGCGCGGCCGTACGCTCAACGATGCGTTCATCATTCTCGATGAAAGCCAGAACACCACCATCGAACAGATGAAAATGTTCCTGACGCGTATCGGCTTCAACTCGAAAGCGGTGATCACCGGTGACGTCACCCAGATCGACCTGCCGCGCAGCACTAAATCAGGCCTGCGCCACGCCATTGAGGTGCTGTCAGAGGTAGACGAAATTAGCTTTAACTTCTTCCACAGTGAAGACGTCGTTCGCCACCCGGTGGTCGCGCGCATCGTTAACGCCTATGAAGCCTGGGAAGAGGCGGATCAAAAACGCAGGGCCGAACAGGCCGCGGAACGTAAGCGCGAAGCGCAGGAGCAAGAACAGAAATGAGTCAGGTGATCCTCGATTTACAGCTGGCATGTGAAGACAATTCCGGCATGCCAGAAGAGGCACAGTTTCAGAAATGGCTGGATGCGGTAATCCCCCAGTTTCAGGAAGAATCAGAAGTCACGATTCGCCTGGTGGATGAAGCGGAAAGCCATGAGCTTAACCTGACCTACCGCGGGAAAGATAAGCCAACCAACGTGCTCTCTTTCCCGTTCGAAGCGCCGCCGGGTATTGAGATGCCGCTGCTGGGCGATCTGATCATCTGCCGTCAGGTGGTTGAGCAGGAAGCCAAAGAGCAGCAGAAACCGCTGGAAGCGCACTGGGCGCATATGGTGGTACACGGCAGCCTGCACCTGCTGGGCTACGACCACATTGAAGATGACGAAGCGGAAGAGATGGAGTCCCTTGAGACAGAGATAATGCTTGCTCTGGGCTATGAGGATCCGTACATTGCCGAGAAAGAATAGTCAGTTACTGACTACCATGCCGCCGCGCAGGGACATAGCGCGGCGGTTAACATTGAACTAACAAGAGAACCCTTAACAAACGCCATGAGCGACGACAATTCACACAGTAGCGACACGACAACCAGTAAAAAGGGATTTTTCTCCCTCATTCTGAACCAGCTTTTCCACGGCGAGCCGAAAAACCGTGATGAACTGCTGGAGCTGATTCGTGATTCCGGGCAGAACGACCTTATCGACGAAGATACGCGCGAAATGCTCGAAGGGGTCATGGACATTGCCGACCAGCGCGTCCGCGACATCATGATCCCCCGCTCGCAGATGATCACCCTGAAACGTAACCAGACGCTGGACGAGTGCCTCGATGTGATCATCGAATCCGCCCACTCGCGTTTCCCGGTCATCAGCGAAGATAAAGATCACATCGAAGGGATTTTGATGGCCAAAGATCTGCTGCCGTTTATGCGCAGCGATGCCGAAGCCTTCAGCATGGAAAAAGTGTTACGCCAGGCCGTGGTCGTGCCGGAAAGTAAACGTGTGGATCGGATGCTGAAAGAGTTTCGCTCTCAGCGTTACCACATGGCGATTGTTATTGATGAATTCGGCGGTGTCTCAGGTCTTGTCACGATCGAAGATATTCTTGAGCTGATCGTGGGCGAAATCGAAGACGAGTACGACGAAGAAGAAGATATCGACTTCCGTCAGCTTAGTCGCCACACCTGGACCGTGCGCGCGCTGGCCTCGATTGAAGATTTCAACGACGCCTTCGGTACCCACTTCAGCGATGAAGAGGTCGATACCATTGGCGGGCTGGTGATGCAGGCCTTTGGCCATCTTCCGGCGCGCGGTGAGACCGTTGACATCGACGGTTACCAGTTCAAAGTGGCAATGGCCGACAGCCGACGTATTATACAGGTTCACGTCAGAACGCCGGACGATTCACCGGTGCCAAAACTGGAAGATTAATGTAAATGGCATTTGCCCCATTGCTTGAACGCCAGCGCGTCCGTTTGCTGCTGGCGCTGTTACTCGGAGCCAGCGGTACGCTGGCTTTTTCTCCTTACGACATCTGGCCCGCGGCCATTCTCTCCCTGATGGGGCTTCAGGGGTTAACCCTGAATCGTCGTCCGGTACAGGCCGCTGCGATCGGCTACTTCTGGGGGCTGGGGCTATTTGGCTCCGGCATTAACTGGGTCTACGTCAGCATCGCACAGTTTGGCGGGATGCCGGGGCCGGTTAACGTCTTCCTGGTCGTCCTGCTCGCCGCCTATCTCTCGCTCTATACCGGTCTGTTCGCCGGGATTCTCTCTCGCCTGTGGCCTAAAACCACCTGGCTGCGTGTCGCCATTGCCGCGCCAGTGGTCTGGCAGATTACCGAGTTCCTGCGCGGCTGGGTGCTGACCGGCTTCCCGTGGCTGCAGTTCGGCTACAGCCAGATTGACGGCCCGCTGAAAGGTCTGGCACCGATAATGGGCGTTGAAGCCATTAACTTCCTGCTGATGGTGGTGAGCGGCCTGCTGGTACTGGCGCTGGTCACGCGCGGCTGGAAGCCGCTGGCTGTGGCCCTGGTGTTGTTCGCACTGCCGTTCCCGCTGCGCTATATCCAGTGGTTCACGCCCGAGCCCGAGCGTGCCATGCAGGTTTCCATGGTGCAGGGGAATATCCCGCAGTCCATGAAGTGGGACGAAAAAGAGTTGCTGAACACGCTGAAGATCTACGCCAACGCCACCGAAGAGGTGATGGGCAAATCACAGCTGATTATCTGGCCAGAATCCGCTATTCCCGATCTGGAAATTAACCAGCAGCCGTTCCTCAACATGATGAACGATCTGCTGGTGGCGCGCGGCAGCACCCTGATTACCGGCATTGTTGATGCGCGCCTGAATCAGCAGAACCGCTACGACACCTACAACACCATTATTACACTCGGCAAAGACAGCGAATACAGCTACCACTCCACCGACCGGTACAACAAGAACCACCTCGTGCCGTTCGGTGAATTTGTGCCGCTGGAGTCTATTTTGCGTCCGCTGGCACCGTTCTTTGACCTGCCGATGTCCTCCTTCAGCCGCGGTCCGTACGTTCAGCCCCAGCTTCACGCGCACGGTCTGGCCCTGACGGCCGCCATCTGCTACGAAATCATCCTCGGCGAGCAGGTGCGCGATAACTTCCGCCCGGACACCGACTATCTGCTGACCATCTCCAACGATGCGTGGTTCGGTAAATCGATTGGTCCGTGGCAGCACTTCCAGATGGCGCGCATGCGTTCTCTGGAGCTGGCGCGTCCGCTGCTGCGTAGCACCAATAACGGCATCACCGCCGTGATTGGCCCGCAGGGCGAAATCCAGGCCATGATCCCGCAGTTCACCCGTGAAGTGCTGACAACCAAAGTCACGCCAACCACGGGCCTGACGCCGTACGCCCGCACCGGCAACTGGCCGCTGTGGATCCTGACCGCGCTGTTCGGCTTTGGTGCCGTGCTGATGAGCCTGCGTCAGCGTCATAAATAACCTTGCCTTCTGATGCCGGGTGGCGGCTGCGCCTTACCCGGCAATTTCCTCCCAATCTTCAATTCTGGCACGCCTGTTGCTTTATTTATTCACGTAAACGCTGTCTGGCTTAACGTGCAACCTTGTCGCACCAGTGTAGATCGTCGCTAGCACCGAAACGGTGCAACGGGAGATTATTGCCTCTGAATGGTGCGGCGCGCTTCGCAAAAATAAACAATAACGCAGCAAAATCTTTACATTAAGCCAGACTAAATGTTAACAAGCTTGCATAACACTGCACTCGCATTGCGCGAGATATAACAACATCACAATGGGTATCTATGCGTCACTGGCGCTGATAAGAAAGGAGTTGGGTATGCAATTACGTAAACTGGCCACAGCAATGCTGGTTATGGGAATGTCCGCAGGCGTGGTTCACGCTGAAGACGCTCCGGCAGCAGGCAGCACTCTCGACAAGATTGCCAAAAACGGCGTCATCGTGGTCGGCCACCGTGAATCTTCCGTCCCGTTCTCTTACTACGACAACACGCAAAAAGTCGTGGGCTATTCACAGGATTACTCCAACGCTATCGTTGAAGCTGTGAAGAAAAAGCTGAACAAACCTGACCTGCAGGTGAAGCTGATCCCAATCACTTCACAGAACCGTATTCCACTGCTGCAAAACGGCACCTTTGACTTCGAGTGTGGTTCCACCACCAACAACCTCGAGCGTCAAAAACAGGCGGCCTTCTCTGACACCATCTTTGTCGTGGGCACCCGTCTGCTGACCAAGAAAGGCGGCGCGATCAAAGATTTTGCGGACCTGAAAGGCAAAGCGGTCGTTGTGACCTCCGGTACCACTTCTGAAGTCCTGCTGCACAAGCTGAACGACGAGAAGAAAATGGATATGCGCATCATCAGCGCGAAAGACCATGGCGACTCCTTCCGTACGCTGGAAAGCGGTCGTGCCGTCGCGTTTATGATGGATGACGCCCTGCTGGCGGGCGAACGTGCGAAGGCGAAGAAACCAGACAACTGGGATATCGTCGGTACCGCGCAGTCCAAAGAAGCCTACGGCTGTATGCTGCGTAAAGACGATCCGCAGTTCAAAAAGCTGATCGATGACACTATCGCCCAGGTGCAGACCTCCGGCGAAGCGGAAAAATGGTTCGACAAGTGGTTTAAGAACCCGATTCCACCAAAAAATCTCAATATGAACTTTGAACTGTCTGACGACATGAAAGCGCTGTTCAAATCTCCAAATGACAAGGCTCTTAACTAATTAGAACAACAGGGGCGGGATCTCCTGCCCTCTCGATTGTCGGGAAGCATGGACAGACATATACGCTGAGTGGTCGTTCCCCACTCAGCGCGAAAAAAGAGCTTCTCACCAATCTTCGAGGGTAGCGCTGCTACCCTCTTTTTTCTGGAGTTTATTATGTCAATAGACTGGAACTGGGGCATCTTCCTGCAACAAGCCCCGTTCGGCAACACCACCTATCTTGGCTGGCTGTGGAGCGGCTTTCAGGTTACCGTGGCATTATCGATAACGGCGTGGATCATCGCGTTTCTTGTCGGTTCGCTGTTCGGTATTCTGCGAACCGTCCCTAACCGTTTTCTTTCAACAATTGGCACACTGTATGTGGAACTGTTCCGTAACGTTCCGCTCATCGTGCAGTTCTTTACCTGGTATCTGGTCATCCCGGAACTGCTGCCGGAAAATATTGGCATGTGGTTCAAGTCGGAGCTGGATCCGAACGTGCAGTTCTTTGTCTCCTCCATGATGTGTCTGGGGCTGTTTACCGCTGCGCGCGTTTGCGAGCAGGTGCGTGCCGCCATTCAGTCATTGCCACGCGGACAAAAAAATGCGGGCCTGGCTATGGGCCTGACCCTGCCACAAACCTACCGCTACGTGCTGCTGCCTAACGCCTACCGCGTTATCGTTCCACCGATGACCTCTGAGATGATGAACCTGGTGAAAAACTCGGCCATCGCCTCAACCATCGGCCTGGTGGATATGGCTGCACAGGCGGGCAAGCTGCTGGATTACTCCGCTCACGCGTGGGAATCATTCACCGCGATTACGCTCGCGTATGTTCTGATTAACGCTTTCATCATGCTGGTGATGAACCTGGTTGAACGCAAAGTACGCCTGCCGGGCAATCTGGGAGGCAAATAATGTACGAATTTGACTGGAGTTCTATTGTTCCATCCATGCCTTACCTGCTCGATGGCCTGGTGATTACCCTCAAGATCACCGCGATCGCTATCGTCGTGGGTATCGTCTGGGGCACCCTGCTGGCCGTCATGCGCCTGTCGAGCTTTAAGCCGCTCGCCTGGTTTGCGACTGCCTACGTTAACGTCTTCCGCTCCATCCCGCTGGTGATGGTGCTGCTGTGGTTTTACCTGATTGTTCCAGGCTTCTTACAGAATGTGCTGGGACTGTCGCCGAAAACCGACATCCGCCTGATCTCTGCGATGGTGGCGTTCTCGATGTTTGAGGCCGCTTACTATTCAGAGATTATCCGTGCGGGTATCCAGAGTATCTCCCGTGGGCAGTCCAGCGCCGCGCTGGCGCTGGGAATGACGCACTGGCAGTCCATGCAGCTCATCATTCTGCCTCAGGCGTTTCGCGCCATGGTTCCGCTCCTGCTGACCCAGGGTATCGTGCTGTTCCAGGATACCTCTCTGGTTTACGTTCTGAGTCTGGCGGACTTCTTCCGTACCGCGTCGACCATAGGTGAACGTGATGGTACGCAGGTCGAGATGGTGCTCTTCGCGGGTGCGGTCTATTTTGTGATTAGTTTAAGCGCGTCGCTGTTGGTCAGCTGGCTGAAGAAAAGGACGGTATAATGATTTCCCTGAAAAATGTTTCTAAATGGTATGAGCACTTTCAGGTGCTGACCGACTGCTCCACCGAAGTCAAAAAAGGCGATGTGGTGGTGGTGTGCGGGCCGTCCGGTTCCGGTAAGTCTACACTGATCAAAACGGTTAATGGTCTGGAGCCTGTGCAGCAGGGCGAAATTGTTGTTAACGGCACGAAAGTGAACGACAAGAAAACCAACCTGGCCCAGCTTCGCTCTCACGTCGGCATGGTGTTCCAGCATTTTGAGCTGTTCCCTCATCTGTCCATTATTGAGAACCTGACGCTGGCTCAGGTCAAAGTGCTCAAGCGTGATAAAAAAGCGTCGCGCGAAAAGGGGCTCAAGCTTCTGGAGCGCGTGGGGCTTTCTGCACATGCCGATAAGTTCCCGGCACAGCTTTCCGGCGGCCAGCAGCAGCGTGTGGCGATTGCGCGCGCACTGTGCATGGATCCGGTGGCGATGCTGTTCGATGAGCCCACGTCAGCGCTCGATCCTGAAATGATCAACGAAGTGCTGGACGTGATGGTCGAGCTGGCGCACGAAGGGATGACCATGATGGTGGTGACGCACGAAATGGGCTTCGCCCGTAAAGTGGCCAACCGCGTGATCTTCATGGACGAAGGGAAAATTGTCGAAGACTCACCGAAAGAAGAGTTCTTCGCCAACCCGAAATCCGAACGCGCCAAAGATTTCCTCGCGAAAATTCTGCACTAATCTTCTCGGTGCGCAATCTGCGGATTGCGCACTGCTTCACGCTTTAGATCTCTTTTTCTATTCGGCGTCACATCGCAGCGTTAACCTTGTCACAAAATAATGCTAAGAATGGAGAACGCTATGGCACACCCTATAATTCTCGACTGCGATCCGGGTCATGATGACGCGATCGCGCTCGTCCTCGCGCTTGCCTCCCCTGAACTGGACGTGAAAGCGGTCACCTCGTCCGCCGGAAATCAGACGCCGGACAAAACCCTGCGCAACGTTTTACGAATGCTGACGCTGCTGAAACGCACCGATATTCCTGTCGCAGGCGGCGCCGTTAAGCCGCTGATGCGCGAGCTGATCATTGCCGACAACGTTCACGGTGAAAGCGGGCTGGATGGCCCGGCGCTGCCGGAGCCGGGCTTTGCACCGCAAAACTGCACCGCCGTGGAGCTGATGGCGAAGGTGCTGCGTGAAAGCGCAGAGCCCGTCACCCTGGTGGCTACCGGCCCGCAGACCAACGTTGCGCTCCTGCTGAACAGCCATCCTGAACTGTACAGCAACATCGCCCGTATCGTCATCATGGGCGGATCAATGGGGCTGGGGAACTGGACGCCTGCGGCCGAATTCAACATCTTTGTTGATCCGGAAGCGGCGGAGATCGTCTTCCAGTCGGGCCTGCCGATTGTGATGGCGGGGCTGGACGTGACGCATCGGGCACAGATTATGGCAGACGATATTGAGCGCTTCCGCGCCGTGGGCAACCCGGTTGCGACAACCGTAGCCGAGCTGCTCGACTTCTTTATGGAGTACCACAAAGCCGAGAAATGGGGCTTTCACGGCGCGCCGCTGCATGACCCGTGCACCATCGCCTGGCTGCTGAAGCCTGAAATGTTTACCACGGTGGACAGATGGGTTGGCGTGGAGACGCAGGGGAAATATACCCAGGGGATGACGGTGGTGGATTACTATTCGCTGACGGGAAATAAACCGAATACGACGCTGATGGTGGATATCGACCGGGAGGCGTTTGTGGATTTGCTGGCGGAAAGACTTGCTTACTATTGTGCGGCCTGACGCCCTCATCCTGGCCCTCTCCCAAGGGGAGAGGGAACAAAACTGCGCTTTTACTTATGGCTCAAACGGGCGACGCTGGAACTGATCGTGCCCGCACTTCGGGCACAGCGGCAACACATCCGGCGTATATACCGCAATATGGTGATGGCACTTCTCGCACACCAGATTCCCCAGCCCCACCACTTCACCGCTCTGGTACACGCCGTGATGATTTAAATCCTGGAACACCTCGCGCCACTCCAGCTGGGTTTTATCGGTAATATCCGCCAGTTCCTGCCACAGGCTCTCTTTGATCACCCGCATAAAGACGCTGTCGGCGATCTCATCCTGGCTCTCTTCGTAGCTGCGCGCGAACTCTTCCAGATCGCGGCGTACGGCGCGCGTCACCTCTTCCACTTCGGTTCGCGTTAACTCACCCGTTTGCGTCACCCGTTCACGCGCCTGTTCGACCAGCGCGTCAATATCGCGCTCGCCGTTACGCAGCCGTTCCGTCAGTGTCGCCACCAGTTCGCGGTAAAATTGAGCAACCTTGTTCATCATTTTGCCTCCCGGGTAAGTAACTATTTCTAATAATAGACCTTATTTCGCCGCCGCTTTGTCAGGTGAAGCACAGACCCGGTAAATTCCTGCAAAGTGCAATTGCGCGAAAGGCTGTTTTGACGCGGGCGTTTGGGCTATGCTATGCGGATCTGAATTACCACATCCATTGGCTACATTTTTGTAGCTGTATTGAACACAGGACCACTGGCTGCCATGCAAGAGCAATACCGCCCGGAAGAGATAGAATCAAAAGTCCAGCAACACTGGGACGAGAAGCGCACCTTTGAAGTAACCGAAGACGAGAGCAAAGAGAAGTATTACTGCCTGTCGATGCTTCCCTATCCTTCTGGTCGACTACACATGGGCCACGTGCGTAACTACACCATCGGTGATGTGATCGCCCGTTACCAGCGCATGCTGGGCAAAAACGTTCTGCAGCCAATCGGCTGGGATGCGTTCGGCCTGCCTGCAGAAGGCGCAGCGGTAAAAAACAATACCGCTCCGGCACCGTGGACGTACGACAACATCGCGTACATGAAAAACCAGCTCAAAATGCTGGGCTTCGGCTATGACTGGAGCCGCGAGCTGGCGACCTGTACCCCGGAATACTACCGCTGGGAGCAGAAGTTCTTCACCGAGCTGTACAAAAAAGGCCTGGTGTACAAGAAGACCTCTGCCGTTAACTGGTGCCCGAATGACGAGACCGTTCTGGCGAACGAGCAGGTTATCGACGGCTGCTGCTGGCGCTGCGACACCAAAGTTGAGCGTAAAGAGATCCCGCAGTGGTTTATCAAAATCACCGCTTACGCTGACGAACTGCTGAACGATCTGGATACGCTGGATCACTGGCCTGACACCGTTAAGACCATGCAGCGCAACTGGATCGGCCGTTCTGAAGGCGTGGAAATTACCTTCAACGTTGAGAACTACGACCAGACCCTGACCGTCTACACCACCCGTCCGGACACCTTCATGGGTGCGACCTATCTGGCCGTGGCCGCAGGTCACCCGCTGGCGCAGAAAGCGGCAGAGAACAACCCGGAACTGGCGACCTTCATCGACGAATGCCGCAACACGAAAGTGGCCGAAGCCGACATGGCGACGATGGAGAAAAAAGGCGTTGCGACGGGCTTCTATGCTAAGCACCCGCTGACGGGCGAAGCGATCCCGGTCTGGGCAGCAAACTTCGTTCTGATGGAGTACGGTACAGGTGCAGTCATGGCCGTTCCGGGTCACGATCAGCGCGACTACGAGTTTGCCACCAAATACAACCTGCCGATTAAAGCCGTTATTCTGGCCGCCGATGGTTCTGAACCTGACCTGTCCGAGCAGGCGTTGACAGAAAAAGGCACCCTGTTTAACTCCGGTGAGTTCAGCGGCCTCAGCTTCGAAGAGGGCTTCAACGCCATCGCCGATAAGCTGGCCTCACTGGGCGTGGGCGAGCGTAAAGTGAACTTCCGTCTGCGCGACTGGGGCGTGTCCCGTCAGCGTTACTGGGGTGCGCCAATTCCAATGGTGACCCTGGAAGACGGCACCGTCATGCCAACGCCTGAAGATCAGCTGCCCGTGATCCTGCCGGAAGACGTGGTTATGGACGGCATCACCAGCCCGATCAAAGCCGATCCTGAGTGGGCCAAAACCACCGTCAACGGCCAGCCTGCGCTGCGTGAAACCGACACCTTCGATACCTTTATGGAGTCCTCCTGGTACTACGCGCGCTACACCTGCCCGCAGTACAAAGAAGGCATGCTGGATTCTGACGCCGCCAACTACTGGCTGCCGGTAGATATCTATATTGGTGGTATCGAACACGCCATCATGCACCTGCTCTACTTCCGCTTTTTCCATAAGCTGATGCGCGATGCCGGCATGGTGAACTCTGACGAGCCCGCTAAACAGCTGCTGTGCCAGGGTATGGTGCTGGCAGACGCCTTCTACTACGTTGGCGCGAACGGAGAGCGTAACTGGGTTTCTCCGGTTGATGCGATCGTTGAGCGCGACGAGAAAGGCCGTATCGTGAAGGCGACAGACGCTGAAGGCCATGAACTGGTTTATACCGGCATGAGCAAGATGTCCAAGTCTAAAAACAACGGCATCGACCCGCAGGTGATGGTTGAGCGTTACGGCGCCGACACCGTACGTCTGTTCATGATGTTTGCTTCTCCGGCTGATATGACCCTTGAGTGGCAGGAATCCGGCGTAGAAGGCGCGAACCGCTTCCTGAAACGCGTCTGGAAGCTGGTGTACGAACATACCGCACAGGGTGATGCTCCGGCACTGAACGCCGCTGCGCTGAGCGAAGACCAGCAGGCGCTGCGTCGTGATGTTCATAAAACGATCGCGAAAGTGACCGATGATATTGGTCGTCGTCAGACCTTCAATACCGCAATTGCGGCTATTATGGAACTGATGAACAAGCTGGCGAAAGCCCCGCAGGACGGCGAGCAGGATCGTGCCATCATGCGTGAAGCGCTGCTGGCCGTGGTTCGCATGCTTAACCCGTTCACGCCACACGTCAGCTTCACCCTGTGGCAGGAGCTGAAAGGCGAAGGCGATATCGACAACGCGCCGTGGCCGGTGGCTGACGAAGCAGCGATGGTGGAAAACACCACGCTGGTGGTGGTCCAGGTCAACGGCAAAGTCCGTGGTAAAATTACCGTGGCGGTCGATGCAACTGAAGATCAGGTTCGCGAGCGCGCGGGCCAGGAACCTCTGGTTGCGAAATATCTTGAGGGCGTTACCTTACGTAAAGCGATCTACGTACCGGGTAAACTGCTCAATCTGGTCGTTGGCTAAGCGCGGGAGGAAACGTGCGACAACTGGCAACAATACTCTTATCTCTGGCGGTGCTTGTCACCGCTGGCTGTGGCTGGCATCTGCGCAATACCACGGCGGTGCCACCTGAAATGAAAACAATGATTTTCGACTCATCAGATCCGAATGGCCCGCTCAGCCGGGCTATCCGTAATCAGCTGCGCCTGAATGACGTTGAGCTTATCGAGAAAGGTACGCTTCGTCAGGATGTACCGTCCCTGCGTGTTGTCGGAGGGGGACTGTCTAAAGACACCGCCTCTATCTTCCAGGATGGTCGTACCGCTGAGTATCAGATGGTGTTGACGGTCAACGCGGCTGTACTAATCCCGGGTAAAGACATCTATCCGATCAGCGCAAAAGTGTATCGTTCGTTCTTTGATAACCCACAAACCGCGCTGGCGAAAGATGCCGAAGAGCAGATTATCATCAACGAAATGTACGACAAGGCGGCGGAACAGCTGATCCGCAAACTGCCGGGTATTGCAGCGTCTAACCGAGAAGGCTCTGACATTATTGAAAAACCGGATGCCAGTACGCCTCCTGTTTCTACCTCTCTGGGTAAATGATGATCAGGCTGTATCCTGAACAACTCCGCGCGCAGCTCAATGAAGGGCTGCGCGCGGCGTATCTGCTGCTCGGAAACGACCCGTTACTACTTCAGGAAAGCCTGGATGCCGTGCGGCATGCGGCCGCGGCTCAGGGCTTTGATGAACACCATACCGTTCAGGTGGATAACGCCACCGACTGGAACGCCCTCTTCTCACTCTGTCAGGCGATGAGCCTTTTTTCGTCGCGCCAGACAATCCAGATCCTGCTGCCGGAGAACGGCCCTAACGCTGCCATCAATGAGCAACTCGCCACGCTGGTCAGCCTGTTACACAGCGATCTGCTGTTGATTGTGCGTGGCAGCAAGCTCACCAAAGCGCAGGAAAACGCGGCATGGTTCACCCAGCTCGCGACCCACGCGGTGCTGGTCACCTGCCAGACGCCTGAGCAGGCGCATCTGCCTAAATGGGTCGCCGCGAGAGCGAAGCAGCACAACCTTCAACTGGACGATGCGGCGAACCAACTGCTCTGCTACTGCTATGAAGGCAACCTGCTGGCCCTGGCACAGGCGCTGGACAGGCTCTCCCTGCTCTGGCCGGACGGCAAGCTGACTTTACCGCGCGTTGAGCAGGCCGTTAACGATGCCGCACACTTCACGCCGTTCCACTGGGTGGATGCTCTGTTGTCGGCGAAAAGCAAACGCGCCCTGCATATTCTCCAGCAGCTGCGCCTGGAGGGCAGTGAACCCGTCATCCTGCTGCGCACGCTGCAGCGCGAGCTGTTGCTGCTGATAACGCTCAAGCGCCAGTCGGCCCATACGCCGTTACGCTCCCTGTTTGATAAACACCGGGTGTGGCAAAACCGGCGGGCAATGACCACCGAGGCCATCAACCGCCTGAGCCATGAACAGCTGCGCCAGGCGGTGCAGCTTCTGATGCGCGCCGAGCTCACCCTAAAACAAGATTACGGCCAGTCGGTGTGGGCGGAGCTGGAAAGCCTTTCCCTGCTGCTTTGCCACAAGGCGCTGGCTGACGTATTTATTGATGGATAGTATGCACTCTTTACAGGCCCTGTATGGCGGCACCTTTGACCCGGTACACTACGGGCATCTGAAGCCGGTAGAAATTCTGGCAAATCTGATCGGCCTGCAGCGCGTTACCATCATGCCCAATAATGTTCCGCCGCACCGCCCCCAGCCTGAAGCAACCAGCGAGCAGCGCAAAGAGATGCTCGCTCTGGCTATCGCGGATAAGCCGCTCTTCAGGCTGGATGAACGGGAATTGCGTCGCGACACCCCCTCGTGGACGTCGCAAACGCTGCAGGAGTGGCGGGCCGAGCAAGGGCCTGACCAGCCGCTCGCCTTTATCATCGGTCAGGACTCCCTGCTCAATTTCCCCACGTGGCACAAGTATGAAACCATTCTGGGGAACAGCCACCTGCTCGTCTGCCGCCGTCCGGGCTACCCGCTGACCATGCGCGAAGCGCAATATCAGCAGTGGCTTGAAGACCATCTCACCGATAACGTTGAAGATCTTCACAACCAGCCCGCCGGGAAGATTTATCTGGCGGAGACGCCGTGGTTCGACATCTCTGCGACCGTTATTCGCGAACGTTTACAGCAGGGTTTAGCCTGTGACGATCTGCTGCCTGCCCCGGTGCTGGCGTATATTCATACGCACGGGTTGTATCAGAAAACCGCAGATAAATAGCCGGAGGGCATAAAAAGCAGCATATTGATTATCCTGCCTTGACAGGTTAAGCCATACTGTTATCCTCCGCTGCCAGACTTTCCCGCCGATCGTTGCTTTACAGAAATTGTTTTACAAAAATGGCGATGCAATCTCAGGCGGAGGGTGGGATGATACCCGCCTTCAAAAGCCCGGACGGTGACATTTGTCCCGACAGGGGCGTCAGTTCAGGTATACTGTCTGGCCACGAATTCATAGTTGTACAATCTCATTCACCCAGGGGGAAAACTTGCAGGGTAAAGCACTCCAGGATTTTGTTATCGACAAAATTGATGACCTGAAAGGTCAGGACATCATCGCTATCGACGTTAAGGGTAAATCCAGTATTACCGACTGCATGATTATCTGCACCGGTACCTCTACGCGTCATGTTGTTTCGATTGCCGACCATGTGGTTCAGGAATCGCGCGCAGCAGGACTCTTACCGCTTGGCGTTGAAGGTGAAGCGACCGCTGACTGGGTGGTTGTTGACCTCGGCGATGTGATTGTCCACGTCATGCAGGAAGAGAGCCGTCGCCTGTATGAGCTGGAAAAACTCTGGGGTTAATGCGTGAAGTTGCAGCTGGTCGCCGTCGGCACCAAAATGCCGGACTGGGTACAAACCGGTTTTACTGAATATCTGCGTCGTTTTCCCAAAGATATGCCGTTCGAACTGGTGGAGATCCCCGCCGGGAAGCGCGGTAAGAACGCGGATATCAAACGTATTCTCGACAAAGAGGGTGAACTGATGCTTGCTGCCGCAGGCAAGAACCGCATCGTCACCCTTGATATTCCAGGTAAACCCTGGGATACGCCGCAGCTGGCGCATGAACTGGAGCGCTGGAAGCAGGATGGCCGCGACGTCAGTCTGTTGATTGGCGGACCTGAAGGGTTATCCCCCGCCTGCAAAGCGGCAGCAGAACAAAGTTGGTCTCTCTCTGCGCTGACGCTGCCCCACCCGCTCGTGCGGGTCCTGGTGGCGGAAAGCTTGTATCGCGCGTGGAGCATTACTACCAACCACCCCTATCACCGCGAGTAATGACTGACCAGGGTAGATTAAGCAGCGGATGAAACTACAGAATTCTTTTCGCGACTATACGGCTGAGTCCGCGCTGTTTGTGCGCCGGGCGCTGGTCGCCTTTACGGGGATTTTGCTGCTTACCGGCGTGCTGATCGCCAACCTTTATAATCTGCAAATTGTCCGCTTTACCGATTACCAGACGCGTTCTAACGAAAACCGCATTAAGCTGGTGCCTATCGCACCCAGCCGCGGCATTATCTACGACCGTAACGGCACCCCTCTGGCGTTAAACCGCACCATCTATCAAGTCGAGATGATGCCGGAGAAGGTCGATAACGTGCAGAATACGCTGGAAGCGCTAAGGAGCGTTGTCGATCTTAACGATGATGATATCGCGGCCTTCAAAAAAGAGCGCGCCCGCTCTCACCGTTTCACCTCCATTCCGGTTAAAACCAATCTGACGGAAGTCCAGGTCGCCCGTTTTGCGGTGAACCAGTACCGCTTCCCCGGTGTGGAAGTGAAGGGTTACAAGCGTCGCTACTATCCTTACGGATCCGCGCTGACGCATGTGATTGGCTACGTTTCCAAGATTAACGATAAAGACGTCGAGCGCCTCGATAAAGACGGCAAGCTGGCGAACTACGCCGCGACGCACGATATCGGCAAGCTGGGGATTGAACGCTACTACGAAGATGTCCTGCACGGGCAGACCGGCTATGAAGAAGTTGAGGTTAACAACCGTGGCCGCGTCATCCGCCAGCTTAAAGAAGTGCCGCCTCAGGCGGGGCACGACGTCTATCTGACGCTCGATCTCAAACTGCAGCAGTATATTGAAACCCTGCTGGCGGGTAGCCGCGCCGCCGTGGTAGTCACCGACCCGCGCACCGGCGGCATTCTGGCCATGGTTTCCATGCCAAGCTATGACCCGAACCTCTTTGTTGACGGCATCTCCAGCAAAGACTACTCCGGCCTGCTGAATGACCCTAACACCCCGCTGGTGAACCGCGCCACGCAGGGCGTTTACCCGCCGGCATCAACGGTTAAACCGTACGTGGCGGTCTCGGCGCTGAGCGCGGGCGTCATCAACCGCAATACCAGCCTGTTTGACCCGGGCTGGTGGCAGCTACCGGGCTCTGAAAAACGCTATCGCGACTGGAAGAAATGGGGCCACGGCCATCTGAACGTTACGAAATCTCTGGAAGAATCTGCGGATACCTTCTTCTATCAGGTGGCGTATGACATGGGCATTGACCGCCTGTCAGAGTGGATGAGCAAATTCGGCTACGGGCACTACACCGGCGTGGATCTGGCTGAAGAGCGCTCCGGCAACATGCCAACCCGTGAGTGGAAGCTGAAGCGCTTTAAGAAGCCGTGGTATCAGGGTGATACCATACCGGTGGGTATCGGCCAGGGTTACTGGACGGCCACCCCGCTTCAGATGAACAAAGCGATGATGATCCTCATTAACGACGGCGTGGTGAAAGTTCCGCATCTGCTGCAAAGCACCGTTGAAGATGGCAAAAAAGTGCCGTGGGTGCAGCCCCATGAAGCGCCGGTAGGCGACATCCATTCCGGCTTCTGGGAAATAGCGAAAGACGGTATGTACGGTGTGGCAAACCGTCCAAACGGAACCGCGCACAAGTATTTCGCCGGTACGCCATATAAAGTGGCCGCGAAATCCGGTACGGCGCAGGTCTTTGGCCTGAAAGCCAATGAAACCTATAACGCACACCGCATTGCCGAACGTCTGCGTGACCATAAGCTGATGACGGCGTTTGCCCCTTATGATAACCCGCAGGTGGCGGTGGCAATGATTCTGGAGAACGGCGGCGCTGGCCCGGCAGTAGGGACCATCATGCGCCAGATCCTGGACCACATTATGCTGGGTGATAACAACACCGAACTGCCGGCTGAAAATCCGGCCGCCGCTGCGGCGGAGGACCAATAATCATGACGGATAATCCAAATAAAAAATCGCTGTGGGATAAAATTCACATCGACCCAGCCATGCTGCTGATCCTGCTGGCCCTGCTGGTTTACAGCGCCCTGGTTATCTGGAGCGCCAGCGGCCAGGACATCGGCATGATGGAACGCAAGATCGGCCAGATCGCGATGGGTCTGGTCATTATGGTGGTAATGGCGCAGATCCCGCCGCGCGTCTATGAAGGCTGGGCGCCCTATCTCTACATTTTCTGTATTATTTTGCTGGTGGCGGTAGATGCGTTCGGTGCCATCTCAAAAGGGGCACAGCGCTGGCTGGATCTCGGCGTAGTCCGTTTCCAGCCCTCGGAGATTGCCAAAATCGCAGTCCCGCTGATGGTGGCGCGCTTTATCAACCGCGACGTCTGTCCGCCGTCGCTGAAAAATACCGCTATCGCCCTGGTGCTGATATTCCTGCCGACACTGCTGGTTGCGGCGCAGCCTGACCTCGGCACCTCGATCCTTATCGCCCTCTCCGGCCTGTTTGTCCTGTTCCTGTCGGGCTTAAGCTGGCGTCTGATTGGTATCGCGGTGGTGCTGGTTGCAGCGTTTATCCCTATCCTGTGGTTCTTCCTGATGCATGACTACCAGCGCCAGCGCGTCATGATGCTTCTCGATCCGGAAACCGATCCGCTCGGTGCGGGCTATCATATTATTCAGTCCAAGATTGCGATTGGCTCCGGCGGCCTGCGCGGTAAAGGCTGGCTGCACGGTACCCAGTCGCAGCTGGAGTTTTTACCGGAGCGCCACACCGACTTTATCTTTGCGGTACTGGCGGAAGAGCTGGGACTGGTTGGCATCCTGATCCTGCTGGCGCTCTATGTGCTGCTCATCATGCGAGGTTTGTGGATTGCGGCCCGCGCGCAGACCACCTTCGGCCGCGTCATGGCAGGCGGACTGATGTTGATTTTATTCGTTTATGTCTTCGTAAATATTGGTATGGTGAGTGGTATTCTGCCGGTGGTAGGCGTACCGCTGCCGCTGGTGAGTTACGGAGGCTCGGCACTGATCGTGTTGATGGCCGGGTTTGGTATCGTGATGTCGATCCACACCCACAGAAAAATGTTGTCAAAAAGCGTATAAAAATAAGGGGATCGGAATGCGTAAGCAGTGGCTGGGTATCTGCATTGCGGCAAGTTTACTTGCGGCCTGTACAAGTGATGATGGTCAGCAACAGGCAACCGTCGCGCCGCCGCAGCCTGCGGTGTGTAATGGCCCAATCGTTGAAATCAGCGGTGCCGATCCCGTTTATGAACCGCTGAATGCCAGCGCGAATCAGGATTACGAGCGCGACGGCAAAAGCTACAAAATTGTGCAGGATCCGTCCCGCTTTAGCCAGGCTGGCTTTGCCGCCATTTATGATGCTGAGCCGGGCAGTAACCTGACGGCATCGGGTGAAACATTTGACCCAATGCAGCTGACTGCGGCGCACCCGACGCTACCTATCCCTAGCTACGCCCGTATCACCAATCTGGCGAACGGCCGTATGATCGTCGTTCGTATTAACGACCGCGGCCCGTACGGTAATGACCGGGTGATTTCCCTGTCCCGCGCGTCTGCCGATCGCCTGAATACCTCGAACAATACCAAAGTTCGCATTGACCCAATTATCGTGGCGCAGGATGGTTCGCTCTCCGGGCCGGGAACCGCGTGTACCACCGTGGCGAAACAGACCTATGCCCTCCCCGACCGCCCAAATCTGGACGGCGGAATGGGAAGCGTCTCCTCGCCGGCAGAGCCTTCTCAGCCGGCGGGAGAAATACGCCCAATCAGCAATGACACCCTGCAAAGCGATGATGCCACTGGCGCACCGGTAAAAAGCAGCGGCTTCCTTGGCGCACCAACGAACTTAGCCTCGGGCGTGCTGGAGAGCAGTGAGCCGACGCCAGCCCCTGTTGCCGCTCCCGTCGTGCAGCAGCCTGCCCCGGTAACGGCTCCGGTCACGACCCAGAGCGCAGCCGTTGCCGCTCCCGCAGCAGCCAGCGGCGGCTTTGTCGTCCAGGTGGGCGCAGTGAGCGATCGGGCCCGTGCCCAGCAGTATCAGCAGCGTCTAAGCCAGCAGTTTGGCGTGCCAGGACGCGTTGAGCAAAACGGCGCGGTCTGGCGTATTCAGATGGGGCCGTTTGCCAGCAAGTCGCAGGCGGCATCCCTGCAGCAGCGTTTGCAGAGCGAGGCACAGCTGCAGTCCTTTATCGCTGTTACGAAGTAATTAATCGGCGGTATCCGAAATGTCAGTTTGTGTAAAACACATTCACAAACTCATGCTTAAAGTCGGATGCCTGCCTGAATAGCATTTGCTATAGTAAGGCACTTTTTTTAATTCCATCACGGATGTCGTAGTTCTGACCATGAAGACCACTTTTTCTGCTCGTTTTGTGCAGCGCATGGCGCTGACCACGGCCCTTTGCGCGACTGCACTCTCTGCAGCTCATGCTGATGACCTGAATATCAAGACCATGATCCCTGGCGTTCCGCAAATCGACGCGGAATCCTACATCCTGATCGATTACAACTCTGGCAAAGTGCTGGCAGAACAGAATGCCGATGCCCGCCGTGACCCGGCCAGCCTGACTAAAATGATGACCAGCTACGTCATCGGCCAGGCAATGAAAGCCGGTAAGTTCAAAGAGACGGATTTGGTCACCATCGGCAACGATGCGTGGGCTACCGGGAACCCTGTTTTCAAAGGTTCCTCGCTGATGTTCCTGAAACCAGGAATGCAGGTTCCGGTTTCTCAGTTAATTCGTGGCATTAACCTGCAGTCCGGTAACGATGCCTGCGTGGCCATGGCCGATTTCGCTGCCGGTAGTCAGGATGCGTTCGTGGGCCTGATGAACAGCTACGTAAATGCCCTGGGTCTGAAGAACAGCCACTTCCAGACCGTACACGGTCTCGATGCAGACGGTCAGTACAGCTCCGCGCGTGATATGGCGCTGATTGGTCAGGCGCTGATCCGCGACGTACCTAACGAGTACTCTATCTACAAAGAGAAAGAGTTCACCTTCAACGGCATTCGTCAGACCAACCGTAACGGCCTGCTGTGGGATAACAGCCTGAACGTTGACGGCATCAAAACCGGCCACACCGACAAAGCCGGTTACAACCTGGTAGCCTCTGCCACTGAAGGCCAGATGCGCCTGATCTCTGCCGTGATGGGCGGTCGCACCTTTAAAGGTCGCGAAACCGAGAGTAAGAAGCTGCTGACCTGGGGCTTCCGTTTCTTCGAAACCGTGAACCCGCTGAAAGCAGGCAAAGAATTTGCTTCTGAACCCGTCTGGTTCGGCGATAACGATCGTGCTTCTCTGGGCGTGGATAAAGACCTCTACCTGACCATTCCACGCGGTCGTATGAAGGATCTGAAAGCAAGCTATGTGCTCAACACCACCGAACTGCATGCCCCGCTGCATAAAAACCAGGTGGTGGGTACCATCAACTTCCAGCTGGACGGTAAAACGATCGACCAGCGTCCACTCGTGGTATTGGAAGAAATTCCTGAAGGCAATTTCTTCGGCAAAATCATTGATTACATTAAACTGATGTTCCATCACTGGTTTGGCTAAAAATCGAACACTTGAAAGTGTGATTTTGATCCCCATATACTAAGTATCCTGATAACTCCCACCTGACGTGGGAGTTATTCTTTTTGACGTTACGCCGGAGCTGACATGAAAACCAAACTTAACGAACTGCTTGAATTCCCTACCCCGTTTACCTACAAAGTAATGGGTCTGGCGAAACCTGAGCTGGTTGATCAGGTGGTTGAAGTGGTACAGCGCCATGCGCCGGGTGACTACTCTCCGTCAGTAAAACCAAGCAGCAAGGGCAACTACCACTCGGTTTCTATTACCATCACTGCCACACATATCGAGCAGGTTGAGACGCTGTACGAAGAGCTCGGCAATATCGAAATCGTTCGTATGGTGCTGTAGTCCCTTTGCGGTTACCCGGTTTACCGGGTAACCCCTCTTCCCCGCTGTGATATACTCCCCCTCATCTTTTGTTTCTCGTCTTCGGAGACGCGTTTTGTATCAGGATAAAATTCTGGTCCGTCATCTCGGGCTGCAACCTTATGAGCCTGTCTCTCAGGCTATGCACGAGTTCACCGATTCACGCGATGACACAACCCCTGATGAGATTTGGCTGGTCGAACATCTGCCGGTATTTACGCAGGGCCAGGCGGGAAAAGCGGAACACTTATTAATGACGGGCGATATCCCGGTGATCCAGAGCGATCGTGGCGGACAGGTGACTTACCACGGTCCGGGTCAGCAGGTCATGTACGTCCTGCTTAATCTGAAGCGCAGAAAGCTTGGCGTACGTGAGCTGGTGACGTTACTGGAACAGACCGTCGTCAACACGCTGGCGGAGTATGGGATTGACGCGCATCCACGTGCCGATGCGCCGGGCGTCTACGTTGGCGAAATGAAGATCTGCTCTCTGGGGCTACGTATTCGTAAAGGTTGTTCCTTCCACGGTCTGGCATTGAATATTAATATGGATCTTACGCCTTTCCAGCGCATAAACCCCTGCGGCTACGCCGGCATGGAAATGACGCAAATGCGCCTGTGGGTCGATACCGCTACGCCAGAAAATATACGTCCCGTGCTTCTGAAGAATGTGTTAGCGCTACTTAACAATCCCCCGCACGAATATATCCCTGCTTAATATATCATCCAGAATGGCTCGATAATTTGACGGGCCACTGTTTATTTACCGCTTTTACGCTTTACAATAATCCGCAGATTCTATATTTTCGAAGCGCCCGAATATTGCCCTTACATATTATTTAGCCTCCGTACAGCACGGCATACACAGGCTAAGTAACTTGAGTGATAATCACACAACTGTTTGTTTTTGATAAACAAGTGGAACAAAAGCAACACTTTACGAATCTCTACAAGCATAATAAATAAATTGAACTATCATTCATGTTGTGAATGTATACGGAGTGAAAGCGTGGAGTATAATAATTTACCAGCCAAACGCCTGAATGACCCTGGTGGCGAAGATAAGCCGCAAATTTTTCGGACTTTACGTAATATTGATCTCAATTTACTGACTATTTTTGAGGCAGTATATGTCCATAAGGGTATCGTTAATGCTGCGAAAATTCTTAATCTCACGCCATCGGCAATAAGTCAGTCAATTCAAAAGCTACGGGCTATATTTCCCGACCCCTTATTTATCCGTAAGGGCCAGGGCGTCACGCCAACGGCCTATGCGACACATCTCCACGAATACATCAGCCAGGGGCTGGAGTCGATTCTGGGTGCGCTGGATTTAACCGGAAGCTATGACAAACAGAGAACCATCACCATCGGCTGCTCCCCTTCTGTCGGCGTGCTGGTGATGCCCGCGATCTTCCAGGCCGTGAAAGAGCATGCGCCTCAGCTTCTGCTTCGCAATGTGCCTCTTAACGAACCTGACGTTCAGCTTGCTCAGTTCCAGACGGACCTGGTCATCGAAAGCGGCAGCTTTAGCGCCCGAGCGCTGGGGCAAAATGTGCTTTACGCGGATAACCTGGTGCTGGTTTGCCGCAAGCAGCACCCCGTCCTCAGCGAGCCGTTATCCATTGAAAACCTGCGCAACTACGACCACTCGTCTTTCATGACCGAAGGACAGTCTAACCACGCTCTGCGTCAGCGTATTGACGAAATTTTCCCGGAACGTCAGATCAGTTTCAGCAGTTACAATATGTTCACCACCGCATCCCTGATTGGCAGCAGCGATATGCTGTGCATCATGCCTTCACGCCTGTATAACCTGCTGCGGAAATGCTGGCCGCTGGAAAGTATTCCGCTAAGCCAGCTCAATGCAGAATCTATCGAGATTTCACTGCATTACAACAAGCTCAGCTTGCGCGATCCGGTACTGGAAAACGTCATCCGCATTATCCGTCAGGCCTTCTGACAGAGCGTACCCGTACACGTCCCTGCCGCTCGCAGGGCAAAAGGCACAAAACAACAACTATTTTACAAATTGGCGACCTGGCAGGCTGCTTTAACGCTCCTATAAATGATATACTGCCTGTCGTTCGTTCAAAAATAGTTGATAAATACAACATTCCCTTGAATTGAAACGCTTTCCTTCGATATTCGCAACTGGAACACGCACGCTATGAGTAAACCCATTGTGATGGAACGCGGTGTTAAATACCGCGATGCCGATAAAATGGCCCTTATCCCGGTTAAAAACGTGGCTACAGAGCGCGAGGCGCTGTTAAGAAAACCGGAATGGATGAAAATCAAACTTCCGGCAGACTCTTCGCGTATCCAGGGGATCAAAGCGGCGATGCGTAAGAATGGCCTTCACTCTGTTTGTGAAGAAGCCTCTTGCCCGAACCTTGCTGAATGTTTCAATCACGGCACCGCGACGTTTATGATTCTGGGTGCCATCTGTACCCGCCGCTGCCCATTCTGCGACGTAGCGCATGGCCGCCCGGTGGCCCCCGATGCCAACGAGCCGCAAAAACTGGCGCAAACCATCGCCGACATGGCGCTGCGTTATGTGGTTATCACCTCCGTTGACCGCGACGATCTGCGTGATGGCGGTGCTCAGCACTTCGCTGACTGCATTACTGCCATTCGCGAAAAAAGCCCGAACATCAAAATCGAGACGCTGGTTCCTGACTTCCGCGGCCGTATGGACCGCGCGCTGGATATCCTGACCGCGACGCCGCCAGATGTGTTTAACCACAACCTGGAGAACGTTCCGCGTCTTTACCGTCAGGTGCGTCCGGGAGCCGACTATAACTGGTCTCTGAAGCTGCTGGAGCGCTTTAAAGAAGCACATCCGCATATCCCGACCAAGTCAGGTCTGATGGTTGGTCTGGGTGAAACCAATGACGAAATCATCGACGTCATGCGCGATCTGCGCCGCCACGGTGTGACCATGTTGACGCTCGGCCAGTATCTGCAGCCAAGCCGTCACCACCTGCCGGTACAGCGCTACGTGAGCCCGGATGAATTTGACGAGATGAAAGCCGAAGCGCTGGCGATGGGCTTTACCCACGCGGCTTGTGGTCCATTTGTTCGTTCTTCTTACCATGCGGATATGCAGGCGAAAGGCGAAGAAGTCAAATAACGCCGTAATATTCATTTACAGTAATGCAAAAAAACCGGCCTCATGAGCCGGTTTTTTTTCGCAAGCCCTCAGGCATTGCCGTTACTCTTTGTGGGAAAGCTTCTCTGCCGGGATGTCGTCAGCGCTTTTCTTCGCGGCTGCGTCATCGTCGTTCATCGCTTTCTTAAAGCCTTTGATGGCAGCCCCCAGGTCACCACCCAGCGTGCGTAACTTCTTGGTACCAAACAGCAGGACGACCAGTGCGGCAACCACCAGCAGTTTGGTAATACTAATCTCACCCATAGATACCTTCTTTACTTAAAACAGGCTGCATTCAGCGCCAAAACCCGATCGTATTAACGGTCATTTGGCGCGTGCACACAATAGCAATCTGTAACAAGGTGAATCAAGCATTGTTGAAAAAAACATCACAATAATTGCGGTGGCGCAAAGCGACGGTTGCGAAGAACAGGTAATTGCTGACGCGCAAGCGCAACTCTTTCTAAAATTATCTCCGCCATCAGCATAACCGACGCTTCCGCTGCGGCGGCAATCGTCACTCCCAGGGGATCAACCACCCTGCTCTGCCCGATGTTTTTATTGCCGCACTCCCCGGCGGCAACAACATAACAGGTCGTGTCCAGCGCGCGTGCCGCAAGCAGCGTAGCCCAGTGTTGCTCTTTTAGCGGCCCCTTAACCCATGCGGCGGGCAATACCAGCACCTCCGCCCCCTGCAGCGCCAGATGCACCGCCAGCTCCGGGAAACGCAGGTCATAGCAGGTCATCAACCCCACCTTAAACCCGTCGATATCAATGAGCGGTGGGACGACATCTCCCGGATCAACGCGTCGCGACTCCTGAATGCTGAACGCATCATAGAGATGAAGCTTGGCGTAGCGCGCAACAATGGCACCGTCACGGATAGCCACCAGCGTATTCACTGCGCGACCCGGCGTTGAGGGAACGTGCACGGTTAAGACGGTGGTCATCGTACTGCCTACGCTCTGGGCGAGCAGCTGTTGTAAAAATTCGCCGTCAAGGGCCTGTGCGGACTTCACGGACAAATCCGGGTCGTTATCATCCCTTGCCAGCAACGCCTCAGGAAGCACCAGCAGCGACGCGCCTTTCTGTCGGGCCTGTATCATCAGGTTAACGCACTGCACTGCGTTAAGCCGCCAGTCAGGCGTGACCGCAAACTGCCCTACCGCAACATACATATTTGTCCCCTCATTATAAACAGCGTTAAACTCGCTACTCTTACACATCAAATAGCAGGTATTTAGCGTGTTACAACTCCTTTTAGCTGTTTTTATTGGTGGAGGCACGGGGAGCGTTGCGAGGTGGTTACTGAGTATGCGGTTTAATCCCCTGCACCAGGCGATTCCATTAGGAACGCTGGCCGCCAACCTGATTGGTGCTTTTATTATTGGTATGGGGCTGGCCTGGTTTAACCGGATGACGCACATCGATCCCATGTGGAAAGTCTTGATTACCACCGGCTTCTGCGGCGGTTTGACCACCTTTTCAACCTTTTCCGCGGAAACGGTTTTTCTCTTTCAGGAAGGACGTATCGGCTGGGCGCTGGTGAATATCGCGATCAACATGATCGGATCTTTCGCGATGACGGGGATCGCATTTTGGCTTTTTTCCTCTGTAAGCACGCATTAACTGCCGGAGCGTTAATGTTGGCTTAATTTTTCTCTGTCACTCTGAAGGCAATACTGAACGAGGGTGACAAATGAAACAGAGTCTGATGAGCGCAGGCATGGTGTTGTTGAGCGTACTGATCGTGGCCAGCTTCCTGATAATTTACCTGCTTGGCTGATTCATAACGAAAAAAACCCGCTCAATGAGCGGGTTTTGAAATTCTTGCTGACGCGTCTGAATTACAGAGCGATTACGTTAGCAGCAGAAGGGCCTTTGGCACCGTTAGTGATTTCGAACTCTACACGCTGACCTTCAGCCAGAGTTTTGAAACCATTAGACTGGATTGCAGAGAAGTGTACGAACACGTCTTTGCTGCCATCTTCAGGAGTAATGAAACCGAATCCTTTGGACTCATTAAACCACTTAACGTTACCTTTAATCTTAGACATCAAAATTACCTTTACATTAAAAAACGACACAAATGCTGTGTCGGTTACCAGTACATCAATTGTGGGACCTTTTGTCCAGCGGATCTTTGACAAAAAGTGACTAAAGTCGCGTTAATTTTCACTGACAGATTTTTATCGCTTACGAATCAACGGCTGCATGTTTTTTCACCACCAGGTAATGTTTTGTCAGTTAAAACTGAAAACGCATCCAGGCGAAGTAAACGTTACCGTTGTTATACGTTCCCGGAATGTAGGTCATCTGGAACGTTGCAGGGCCGTATCCAACAGAGGCCAGAGGCAGCAATACGGGGATCGGAATGTACTTCCAGTTGTCGCGCGCGGTCACCCCGGCGGTATACCCCAGACCAACGTGGAAGTTCTCATCCGCCAGCGGGCGCCAGGTTTTTTCCCAGCCGTAGCCGCCAATCGGTTCCCACTTGTTAAAGGAGTCTTTGAAGGCCATCAGATAGATGCCATGCCAGTTTCCTTTATCATCCCAGCGCGACTGACCAAAACCCGCTCCCCAGGGACGCTCGTTGTATTTATCCGTTTTCTCTTTGTCGTAAGCAAAGCGCGCATGCCACGTTATTGCCGGGACATAGAGATCATAATGTTCAGGCGCTGACCAGGTCTGCGAAACATTATCCGTAAAAGTGGAGAACCAACCTTTATCCGTCGCGTTGTTCTCTGCCTGTGCAACAGAAGAAAACGTTAACTGGCCAATAATAAACAATAAAATAGAGAAAAAAGTATTACGTACAATCACAATGCAATTACCATTCTTGATATTCGAGGCAAAGTTTAACATAGAATAATTGAACCAAGCCTTAACGGTATCACCCCTACTCTTAAATATCAGGCCGCTTTTCGGGAATATTCCTAAAGCGGCGTTCTGCTTATCCCGAATAAACCCACATCATGTATGCCTAATGTCTGTTAACGGTCTCCAGTCCTAACAGGCCAGACCACACAAAAGTTTAACATTTTGTTATCATTACATAGACATGTTACGCTGTCTTTGCCGGTCAAGATCCTTATGACATAAATGCCTTAGCCATGGCAAAAACGCTGTTATGCTGTTCGTTAGTCGTCTGTTTATTGATTTTAATCAGCAAGGGCGGGCCATTAATTCGGCACATTTTCATCCTTCTTTTTTATATTAATTTTTTATATCTCAGGGCAGAAAGACACAGGGGAAATCATGCTTACGTTTATCGAACTCCTAATTGGGGTCGTCGTCATTGTGGGTGTAGCTCGCTACATCATTAAAGGATACTCAGCCACGGGCGTTTTATTTGTCGGTGGTTTAACGCTGCTGATAATCAGCGCAGTAATGGGTCATCAGGTTTTACCTGCCAGCGCAGCCAGCACGGGCTACACCGCCACGGATATTGTTGAATATATTAAAATCCTGCTCATGAGCCGCGGTGGCGATCTGGGTATGATGATCATGATGCTGTGCGGTTTTGCAGCCTATATGACCCATATCGGCGCGAACGACATGGTTGTGAAGCTTGCCTCGAAACCCCTGCAGTACATTAACTCGCCGTATCTGTTGATGGTTGCCGCCTATTTCCTCGCCTGCCTGATGTCGCTGGCCGTTTCATCGGCAACCGGGCTTGGCGTACTGTTAATGGCCACGCTGTTCCCCGTGATGGTGAACGTGGGCATAAGCCGTGGGGCAGCGGCGGCAATTTGCGCCTCCCCGGCGGCCATTATTCTCTCCCCGACGTCAGGAGACGTTGTGCTGGCGGCGAAAGCAGCCGAAATGTCGCTTATCGACTTCGCCTTTAAAACCACGCTGCCGATCTCGATTGTCGCCATTGTGGGAATGGGTATCGCGCATTTCTTCTGGCAGCGCTATCTCGATAAGAAAGAGAACATCAGCCATGAAATGATGGATGTAAGCGAAATCACCACCACAGCGCCTGCGTTCTATGCCATTTTGCCTTTCACGCCAATTATCGGCGTGCTCATTTTTGACGGGAAATGGGGCCCGCAGCTGCACATTATTACTATCCTGGTTATCTGTATGCTGTTAGCCGCTGTGCTGGAGTTCGTGCGCGGTTTCAACACCCAAAAAGTCTTCTCCGGCCTTGAGGTCGCGTATCGCGGTATGGCAGATGCGTTTGCTGGCGTGGTGATGCTGTTGGTTGCAGCAGGTGTCTTTGCCCAGGGTCTGAGCACGATCGGCTTTATCCAGAGCCTGATCTCCATCGCCACCTCGTTTGGCTCGGCTAGTATTATCCTGATGCTGGTCCTGGTGGTACTGACCATGCTGGCGGCAATGACCACCGGTTCCGGGAATGCGCCATTTTACGCCTTCGTTGAGATGATCCCTAAGCTGGCTCACTCGTCCGGTATCAACCCGGCTTATCTTTCCATTCCGATGCTCCAGGCCTCAAACCTGGGTCGTACCATCTCGCCTGTCTCAGGCGTGGTGGTGGCGGTCGCCGTGATGGCCAAAATCTCGCCGTTTGAAGTGGTGAAACGCACGTCAGTGCCGGTGCTGGTTGGGCTAATCATCGTTATTATTGCTACCGAAGTGCTGGTTCCCGGCGCCGCCTAAGTGAAATTCCTGATTACCTAAAAGCGCCTGCGGGCGCTTTTTGTGCTTTAATAACCCACAAAAATGAATTGCGCACAACCAATCAGGAAATCACATGTTCAGGAAGGATATCGTTATCCCGTCTGGCGCAGTAGCGCTTGCACTCAGTCTCTTCTCAGCACAGGCCGAACCCCTCAAGGCCACGCAGTACGGCGATTTCGATCGCTATGTGCTGGCTTTGTCCTGGCAAACGGGATTTTGTCAAAGCATGGTCGAGCGTAACCGCAATGAACCGGATGAATGTCGTCTGCAAAAAGAGCGCGACAATAAAACCGATTTTCTGACCGTTCACGGGCTATGGCCCGGCCTGCCGAAATCCATTGCCGCACGCGGCGTGGATGAACGTCGATGGATGCGATTTGGCTGCGCCACGCGCCCTATCCCGAACATGCCGGAAGTGAAGGCCAGCCGCAAATGCGCAGCAGCCGAAACCGGGCTGTCGCTTTCCGGCGCGGCTAAGCTGAACGAGGTCATGCCGGGCGCGGGTGGAAACTCCTGTCTGGAACGTTACGAATATGCCAAACATGGCGTCTGCTTTGGTTTTGATCCCGATGCCTATTTCGGCACCATGGTGAGAATGAATCAGGAAATGAAAAACAGCGCCGTCGGTCATTTCCTTGCGGAAAATTACGGTAAAACCGTCAGCCGGAGTGATTTTGACAACGCCGTTGCCAAAACCTGGGGCAAGGAAAATATCAAAGCCTTCAAGCTGACCTGCAACGGTAATCCGGCATATCTGACCGAGATGCAAATTTCACTCAAAGCAGACACCATTAACGCCCCGCTTTCTGCGACATCCTTTGCTCCGCAGCCGCATCCAGGCAACTGCGGAAAACAATTTGTCATTGATAAGGCAGGTTACTGATCGCCCACCACCGGTCGCACCATGTCAAACCGGTGTTCGTCACTGATGCCATAGTAAGCCGTCGGCCCACCCGCACGCAGGATGGGCTGCGCTTTCGCCGTCTGGTATATCCCCTCTTCCAGCAGCGTTTCGGCAATATGGATCCCGACCACTTCTCCCAGCACCAGCCAGGTATCCACCGGCGTACCGTCGGCGCCGGTAAGCTGAATGCACTGAGACAGGCGGCACTCAAAGTTGACCGGGCTTTCCGCCACGCGGGGGGCGCTCACCAGCTTGCTTGCCGCAGGCGTTAATCCGGAAAAGGTAAATTCGTCCTGGTCGTGAGGCAGCGTGGCAGAGGTCTGATTCATCGCTTCCGCAAGATCGCGCGTTGCCAGATTCCAGACAAACTCCTTTGTTTCAACAATATTACGCACGCTGTCCTTCCAGCCGTTGCTGGAAAAGCCAATGATCGGCGGGCGATAGTTAAAGCAGTTGAAGAAGCTATACGGCGCAAGGTTGAGCTGACCGGCCTGGTCGCAAGAGGAGATCCAGCCAATCGGACGGGGGCCGACAATGGCGTTCAGCGGGTCATGCGGCAGGCCATGCCCCTGAGACGGTTGGTAGAAGTACATAGCGCTCTCTCGTTGGTAAGGGCTGCGGCGAATGATGTTTCGCGCAGCGCCCGGGTTCAGAACATACAGCGTAACGCAATCCGCCAGGAATGAAGACTGAATAAATTTCAGTGAAAATTCATATGGCACATGAATGTGACCTTCATCACTTCAAACTTGCGCGTTCAGCCAGTATCATCGGGAGAGTTAAACCCTCGCTGCCAGACGGCGAGGGTTTTCTTTTGGATTGGTTTCTGCGTTAGACGCAGCATTAACGACATGGAGTAAAAAATGTCCAGACCTACAATCATCATCAACGAGCTCGACGCAGAACGTATCGACAGGCTGCTGGAAAAAGCAGAATTCGCCTCACTTCCGGTGGCCGATGCCCTGAATGAGGAACTCGACCGGGCGCAGATGTGCACGCCTGAGACGATGCCGCATAACGTGGTCACCATGAACAGCCAGGTGAAATTCCGCAACCTGACCACCGGTGAAGAGCTGACCCGCACGCTGGTTTACCCAGCCCAGATGACGGACAGCAGCGCGCAGCTTTCGGTTCTTGCGCCGGTGGGGGCCGCACTGCTGGGGCTGCGCACGGGCGATACCATCCACTGGGAATTGCCGGGCGGTGCCTCCACCCATCTGGAAGTGCTGGAGCTGCTCTACCAGCCAGAAGCCGCGGGCGATTACCTGCGTTAATGTCATTCTGAATAAACGCGACCCGCGTTGCACAGAGGATGCGCCTGCATCCTCTTTCCGAACATTTTCACACGATTGCGCTACATCGCAGGACAGTACCTTGAGCGCCACCGACGAGTGACCTCATACCACGCCGCCCGGGAACGCATTTACCAGGCCCTTCACTTTTTGCTCAGCGGCCTCAGGTGTTTCCGCGCCGGGCACCAGAATCACCTTCCGGCACTCCTCCTCCCGTTTTTCGAAAATCTTATAGGCACGTTCCGCATCCGCCAGGGGGAGATAATGCGTCACAATCTCTTCCGGCGTCAGCAGCCCTTTTTCGATCAGCGGTAACAGTTCGCCCAGCCAGGCGTGGACGTGCGTCTGGCCCATCTTAAACGTCAGCCCTTTATCGAAGGCATCCCCAAACAGGAAGCCATGAATAAACCCGGCATACACGCCGGGTACGCTGACCACCCCGCCGCGCCGGACGGCAGCGATACACTGACGCAGCGCTTTGCCGCTGCTGCCCTCAATTTTAAGGTTGCTGAGGATCGTCTCCGTGGTGCTACCCTTGGCTTCGAACCCGACAGCATCAATGACGGCATCGACACCCCGCTGCCCGGCGGTTTGCTCGATTATCTTTTCCGCCGCGTCGTTATCATCATCAAAATTGATGGGGATAGCACCGTAGCGCGCCTCGGCAAACCGCAGCCGATAGGGGTGATGGTCGATAACAAAAATCTGCTCAGCCCCTAACAGCCGTGCGCAGGCAATCGTCAACAACCCCACCGGACCGGCACCGAAAACGGCGACGCTGGAGCCTTTTTCAATCTGCGCATTTTTTGCCGCCTGCCAGGCGGTGGGTAAAATATCAGAAAGAAACAGGGCCTTATCATCGGAGAGCAGCTGCGGCACCTTAAACGGTCCGACGTTGCCTTTCGGCACGCGCACATATTCCGCCTGTCCTCCCGGCACGCCGCCGTAGAGATGGCTATAGCCAAACAGCGCTGCCGGCGCGGGAATTTGCTTTTTGTTCAGCGCAGCGCCCTGCCCGGCATTGGTATTCTCACAGGCAGCGTACTGCTGCAGACGGCAAAAGAAGCAGTCACCGCAGGCGATGACAAAGGGGATCACCACGCGATCGCCTTTATGCAGGTCCTTTACCTCTCGACCGCACTCGACGATCTCGCCCATAAATTCATGTCCAAAAATGTCGCCGTGCTGCACCTTTGGGATCTTTCCACGATAGAGATGCAGGTCGGAGCCGCAAATCGCCGTGGCCGTGACGCGCAGGATGATATCGTCGGGCTGTTCAATGATGGGATCGGGGACATTCTCAACGCGAACATGGTGCGGACCGTGGTACGTGAGTGCTTTCATGCGACCTCCGAAAGGTTTCAGGTAAGTTTATAAAGGGTAGCTACCCCTGAAAGTCTGCCGGGAAATACGCGCCTTTTGAGATTTATCCTGGCGAGAGACGAAAAGTGCCGAAGCGCTTACAGAAACCATTCATATTTTATGGTTGAATGTATCCAGCGTTTATAAACAAGGAGAAACGGTTATGTATAAGACAATCATTATGCCGGTTGATGTTTTCGAAATGGAACTGAGCGACAAAGCTGTTCGCCACGCGGAATTCCTCGCGCAGCAGGACGGAATTATTCATCTTTTACACGTCTTACCGGGCTCTGCCAGCCTGAGCCTGCACCGCTTTGCCGCCGACGTGCGTCGCTTTGAGGAGCATTTACAGCACGAAGCCGAAACGCGGCTGCAGACCATGGTCGGGCATTTCAGCATCGACCCTTCCCGCATCAAAACCCACGTCCGGTTCGGTAGCGTGCGCGATGCCGTCAATGAACTGGCCGCGGAGCTGAATGCAGACGTGGTGGTGATCGGTTCACGTAATCCTTCCATTACCACTCACCTGCTGGGGTCGAACGCCTCCAGCGTGATCCGCCACACCCATATTCCAGTGATGGTGGTCCGGTAAATACCAACAAAAAACCCCGCTTTCGCGGGGTTTTGTTTATCAGTACAGGTGACCAATATTGACGATGGTGCTGATGGTATCGCCGAAGAAGGTCAGGCGGCTGAGCACCACGCCCACCAGCAGGAGCGCAAACACCGCTTTCTGCATCGGCTGGCGCTTCAGCGATAACGCGCCACCCACAACGCAGCACAGCAGGCTGCCCAGATAGAGCGGCGAGCTTAACCAGGCGTGAGCGGTCATTTTCATGATGGTACCGCCGCTGAGCCACATCACCGGCGCGGCAATCAGCAGCGCCATCAGGGCGATAATCCCCTGGCGCAGCGCGGCGTTTGATCCTTTCAGCCCGAGCAGCGGCGTTGCGGCACAGCCCATCACCCAGACCGTCGCAAAGAACAACATCATGGTGATGCCGTTGGCAATGGCCTGCATCGCCGGTGCCGCGTAGGTCATTCCCTGCACCACCACCAGCAGGATCCCGAACAGGGATGCCAGCAGCGCTGCGCCTTTGTTTCCCTTACTCAGGAAGGCCAGCCCAATCATGGCGCCGTACAGGGTCGCGCCCAGAATTTCGCGGCTCAGCCAGGCATGTTTCAGGTTAATCAACGCGTTGTATGCGTGTTCCGGGTGCGCCAGATGCAGCACCGCGGCAATGGAGGCTACGCCCAGAATCAGCCCGGTAATCAGCCAGTGAAGGCGGGTGCCATGCACTTCACCACGCAGCGTGCGCCAGGTCAGGAGCAGCGTCATCCCGACGGACATCTGGCTCAGCACGGTAAAAATCACCAACGGCAGTTCGTACTTTTCCATTATTTATCCCCCGGCTGTTTTGGCTGACGGGCCAGAATGAAGCGCGTACCCGGATTAAGCTGAGGCATCTTCGGGAAGCCCGGCGGATACTGCACGGCATTGTTCGGCAGCGGATCGGCATCCAGATCGATAATCGACAGGGCACCGACCGGACACGCGTTCACGCAGGCCGGGGCCATACCGATATCGAGACGTTCATAGCACATGCTGCACTTCTCCGCCTTTTGCGTCTCTTCATTGAAGCGTGGCGCGCCGTACGGGCAGTTACGGATGCAGTTTTTACAGCCGATACAGCGTTCAGGGTTATGGACCACCACGCCGTCATCACGTTTGGTGTAGGCTTCCACCGGGCACGCCGCCAGACAGGCCGGGTTTTCACAGTGGTTACAGGCCAGCGAGAAAAACGCACGCTCCTCATGCGGATAAATTTCTTTATCCAGCGGATAGACATAGCGCCAGAAGCGATCCGGCTCAAGCTGGTTAAAGCTCTTGCAGGCCATGGCGCATCCGCGGCAGCCAATACATTTATCACTGTTCACTAAAAATGCGCGTCTCATGCGTCTGCTCCTTCATTCGCGATAAGGGCAATGTCGACAAACTGGCTGTGGATCGCCGCGCCAGGCGCGCCGGTTGCCATCTTGCCCATATCGGCTGGCGTATCTTTCACGACGTTCTGCACGTTGTACTTAAGCTTGTTAAACCAGGACTCATACATCACCAGGAAATCTTCCGGCACGTTGGTGGTGATTTTCGCCCGCAGCTCCACTTCGCCAACGTCGTTAAACACGCGGACTTTCGCCAGCTCGCGAATACCCTTCTTGTGCGCGGCGGCTGGGTGGATATAGACAAACGGCTCCGGCCAGAAGACCTGCATCCAGTCGAGGTTGACGAACTGAGAGTGGAGGCCGTACTGCAAATGCGGAGTAAACAGATGGAACGGCAGCTTGCCCTCCGCGGCAGGCAGATACTCCGGCAGCGCTTTATGGCCGTTCTTTTCACACAGCTCGGAGAGGAACTCATACTTGCCCGATGGCGTTTTAAACTTGCGGTCGTGCCAGGCCGCCGAGCTGACCATTTTGGCTTTCACCGGACCATCCAGCAGATCGTCCCAGGAGCGGATGCCGAACTGCTTCGCCATGCCCTCATTGAACTCAAGGTCGAGCCATTTTTTCTGGTCAATGTCCTGCGGGAAGGTACAGGAGCCCGGCTCCATTTTGTTGATGGTACGCGAGAGCAGCACGGCAATATCCAGATCGCTCTTGCACTCGTACATCGGTTTAATGGCCGGTTCATTCACCGAAAGCCAGTAATGCCAGTAAGACGACGACAGGTTCCAGTGCTCAAAGGTGGTGGTCACCGGCAGCACAATATCGGCATGCTGCACCGTCTCGTTGAAGAACTGATCGACGCAGACCACCATCTCCAGCTTGCTGAAGGCTTTTTCCATTTTGTTGCGGTCAAAGTCCTGCGCGAACGGGTTCTTGCACGCCACCCACAGCATACGAATGGGCGGATCGTTGGCATCTAGAATGCTCTGCGCGGTCTGGTTCAGGTTCAGCGCGCGGTCGGAATAGTGGCTCTTTTCGCCGCTGTCGCTGACGAACTCCCCTACCGGGCCGCTTTCTCCCACCATGCCAACAGATCCGACCGGTGGCTTCTGCGTCATCGCATGATAGTTGTAGCCCCAGGTCTGCAGATGGCCGTAGCGGGCACCGCCGCCTTCCACACCGATGTTGCCTGTCATGGCAACAAAAGCGTCAATGGCGCGCACGTTCGCCCCACCGTTGACGTGGCGCTGCATCCCGTAGCCGATCCAGACGGTGGCAGGTTTTACCGCGGTGAACTCTTCCGCCAGCTGGCGAATCACCTCTGCCGACAGGCCACAGATTTCAGATGCCCACTCCACGGTAATATTACTGCGCAGATACTGTTCAAATTCCGGGAAGCCGTGCGCGAAGTTGTTCACAAACTCCTGGTCGACGCGGCCAATATCCAGCAGGTGCCGCGCCATTCCCAGCGCCAATGCGCCGTCCGATCCCGGGCGCACGCGCAGATACAAATCGGCTTTCGCGGCGGTTTGCGAGAACAGCGGATCAATGACCACCACTTTCGCCCCTTTCTCACGCGCCTGATAGATGTACTTCATGGTATGCATGGAGCACCAGGCCGGGTTTGCGCCCCAGATAATGATGTATTTGGCTTTCACCAAATCTTCCGGGTCGTTACACCACATGTCGCCCATGTCGTAGTGCTGGGCATCGATCCCTGCTGGCCAGCATGGCGTACCAGCGAACCGCGTGGTGTAACCGAGAGAAGACATCATCCCCTCCACGGCATAACTCATCACGCCCAGGTTGCCGGAGTATTTCGACAGCGCCAGGCCGAGCATAGACCCGTCTTTCTTTTTAATCTCCAGCATCTTGCTGGCAATGCGCTGCATGGCCTCATCCCAGGAGATGCGACGCCATTTACCGCTGCCGCGCCCATCCTGGATCATCGGGTATTTAATACGGTCCGGGGAGTAGACCCGGCGCGGGTAGGTCAGCCCTTTCACACACGGGGCACCGTGTGTAAACGTGGACTCGCTTGCCCCGTCAACGAAGGTGATGACGTCATCTTTGACCCAAGTTTTTAAGCTGCAGGTGTCGTAGCAGTTACGCGGGCAAGCGTTACGGAAAATTTTGTAGGTTTTTGGGTTAAACGGAATGGGGGGCTGTGCCATGGCACATCGGGATGATAATAGTCCGCCGGGTAATGCGGCAACGGTACCCAGCGCAATCAGTCCTTTTAAAAAGGAGCGCCGGTTTAGCTGCCCTTTATCAATACTCATAATATTACTCTCGTCTTTAATTCATCAAACCAATTATTTATCTGCAACGCGAGACATTTAATTGCGGTTGTTTTCGCGCAATCCTTTATTTTTGCAATAAATGCGGGGAGCCATAATTCAAGATGCCCCTGCACAAAGCGGGCGAGTGCGTCATGATATTGCGGCGAATGTCTGGCATGCGCGGAGAGCATCACCACCAGCTCCATTTCATAGCTGACGTGATCGTCGGGAACGCTATTTTCCCCGGTCACAAAAAGCCCGATGCTGCGCAGGAATTCGCGTACGCTCAGCGTTGTAGCGCCCATCAGCAGAGGCTCTTCGTCCAGATACACCGAGGCATAAGGCGGCGCCAATAGCGTTGCAGGGCCGACAAACAGGGCGTTGAAATCATACTCAACCTCTAACGCCTCATCCTGCTGCCAGGTTTCACTTTCCGGGAATAAAGGATGTAACGAAGCGCATCGCGATGCCATGTCCGCCGCGTTAAAGAAATCACGAAACATCAATCCCTTTATTTCAAATGGGGTTAATGTCTCATATATTGAAGAAGTAGATGTATCTTTGTCATTCATATTAAATATAAATATTTATCGCTATAAAAACGACAAGATATTATCAGCAGGCTTATTATTTTCTTTGATCGAAGCAGGTAATTAACGCATGAAGGGGTTAATAACGAGGATAATTGAGGGTAAAAAAATCTAAAAAAAAGCCACCTCATAAAGAGGTGGCTACTGCAGGTATGTCTTACTTTCTTTTATTATGCGGTTTTGGTGCGGATCAGGTAGTCAAACGCGCTCAGGGACGCTTTTGCACCTTCGCCAGTCGCGATGATGATCTGCTTGTACGGCACGGTGGTGCAGTCGCCCGCGGCAAACACGCCCTTCACGCTGGTCTCACACTTCGCATCAATGATGATTTCGCCCATGCGGTTGCGCTCAATCGCGCCTTCAAGCCAGGTGGTGTTCGGCAGCAGACCAATCTGTACGAAGATCCCCGAAAGCTGAACGCTATGAACGTCGCCGCTTACGCGGTCACGGTACTCCAGACCGGTCACTTTGCTGCCGTCGCCCTTCACTTCCGTGGTCTGCGCGTTCAGCACGATGTCGACGTTTTTCAGGCTGCGAACTTTATCCTGCAGCACCTGGTCGGCCTTCATTTCTGGCGCGAACTCCAGCAGCGTCACGTGTTCAACAATCCCCGCCAGGTCGATAGCCGCTTCCACGCCGGAGTTACCGCCGCCGATCACCGCCACCCGTTTGCCTTTAAACAGCGGGCCGTCACAGTGCGGGCAATAGGTCACGCCTTTGGTACGGTATTGATCTTCGCCCGGCACATTCATGTTGCGCCATTTTGCCCCGGTGGCAACGATCACGCTGCGAGCTTTCAGCACCGCGCCAGAGGCGGTTTCAATCTGGTGTAAGCCCCCTTCCACCGCCGCCGGAATCAGCTTGCTGGCGCTCTGGCTGTCGATCACATCTACCTCGTAATCGCTGACATGAGCCTTCAGCGCACCGGCCAGCTTCTGACCTTCGGTTTTTGGTACGGAAATGTAGTTTTCAATATCCACGGTATCCAGCACCTGTCCGCCAAAGCGTTCGCCCATAAGACCGGTACGAATACCTTTACGTGCAGAGTAAACCGCTGCCGCCGCGCCCGCAGGGCCGGAACCGACAATCAGCACATCGTACGCATCGCGTTTGTTCAGTTCTTCCGCCGCGCGTTTTTCCGCGCCGGTATCCACTTTGGCGACGATTTCCGTCAGCGTCATGCGGCCCTGGCCGAACTCCTGACCATTCAGATACACCGCCGGAACACCCATCACGTTGCGATCGGTGATCTCATTCTGGAACGTACCGCCGTCAATCGCCGTATGCTTGATGCGCGGGTTCAGAACCGACATCAGGTTCAGCGCCTGCACCACGTCCGGACAGTTGTGGCAGGAGAGCGAATAATAGGTTTCAAATTCAAAATCACCGTCGATATCGCGGATCTGCTCCAGCAGCGCCTGCGCTTCTTTTGACGGATGACCGCCGGTCCACAGCAGCGCCAGCACCAGTGAGGTAAATTCATGCCCCAGCGGAGAGCCGGCAAAACGCGGTCCCTTGTCCGAGCCCGGGTTAGTAATCAGGAAAGAGGGTTTACGAACCGCAAGCGAATTGTCTTCTTTGAAGGTCACTTTCGGAGACAGTTCAGCGATCTCTGCCAGCAGCTCTTTGATTTCTGCCGATTTCGCGCTGTCGTCCAGCGTGGCAATCAGCTCAACGGGTTTAGTCAGTTTCTCAAGGTAGGCCTTGAGCTGGGTTTTCATATTGGTGTCGAGCATAGTTCTTCCCTCTCTTAAGACGTCATCATGCAAGCTGCCTTTGCGGGCGGCCTGAATGCAACTTGCATCATGGTGCTGGAATGAAATGGGCGCGGGGGCGCCCATTGATTGCCGGATGGTGAAAACTTAGATTTTACCGACCAGGTCCAGGGATGGAGCCAGGGTCGCTTCGCCTTCTTTCCATTTAGCCGGGCACACTTCACCTGGGTGAGAAGCCACGTACTGAGCCGCTTTCACTTTACGCAGCAGGTCAGAAGCATCACGGCCGATACCTTCAGCGGTAACTTCGATAGCCTGGATAATGCCCTGCGGGTCAACCACGAAGGTTGCACGGTCGGCCAGGCCTTCATCTTCACGCATGTTGTCGAAGTTACGGGTCAGGGCGCCAGTCGGGTCGCCGATCATCGCGTATTTGATTTTCGCGATGGTTTCAGAGCTGCTGTGCCACGCTTTGTGGGTGAAGTGGGTATCGGTAGAGACAGAGTAAACGTCTACGCCCAGCTTCTGCAGTTCGTCGTAATGGTCAGCCACGTCGCCCAGTTCGGTCGGGCAAACGAAGGTGAAGTCAGCCGGATAGAAGAAGAAGACGCTCCAGCGACCTTCGGTATCTTTCTCGGTTACTTCAATGAACTCACCGTTTTTGAACGCCTGGTTTTTGAAAGGTTTAATTTTAGTGTTAATCAAAGACATCTGTACTTCCTCCGTGTTTTCGTTGAGAGCTAAGGTAACCAACTTTGCTCATCGGGGCTAATGCGTATGCTTTATCAAATCAATCAGCCAAACCTTACAACTTCAACAAGACAGCAAGGTGAACCTGCTGCGGTACTCCAGAAAGTATAAAGGCCGCCTCAACGGGCGGCCCTGATACCTGAATTCCCCGCAGGTACATTCAGTGCCAGCCGAGGCTGGCGTTGCGTTGCGCTCTACATACCTTGTATCAAGGTCGTAACAGCAGGTTGATTACACCACCAGCACCCATCGAGAGCAATCCATCAAAAGCGCGTTCCTGCCTATGGCTGTGATAGGTTTTGACTGAGAGAAATACATTACGCTCGTAAATTAACTTTACGTAATCAATTTACGGCAATATATAAATGTCAACATTTATTAAATTGAACCCAGCCCATTCAAAGATAAAATTATCTTAATCTCACATGTAATTCTATTTCAATAATCCGATGGCGTGATATATTAAGATAACTTAAATAACACTTTAAGTTAGTTAACCACAAGGATTGTAAATGGTTAGCTTTAATCTATAGTTATCATCAATATGTTAACAACAGACTCACGGCAAACAGGATGACACATGGCAAATCTTTATGACCTTAAAAAATTCGACCTTAATTTACTGGTCATTTTTGAGTGTATCTATCAACATCTTAGCATCAGCAAGGCCGCTGAAACGCTTTACATTACCCCTTCAGCCGTCAGTCAGTCTTTGCAACGCCTGCGTGGCCAGCTTAACGATCCGCTGTTTATCCGTTCCGGCAAGGGGATCACCCCCACGACCGTCGGGACTAACCTGCACCTGCATCTTGAGCAAAACCTCAATCAGATTGAGCAGACCATCAACCTGATGCACAGCACCGACATCAATAAAAACTTTGTCATTTATTGTTCTCAGATGGTAACGCCAGGCTACCTTCTCAACCCTATTCAGTTGTTGATGAATCAGGAAAATTGCTCAGTAGAACAACGTGATATGCTTGTCTCTGCGGAGTCAGCAGAGGATTTACTGGCCTACCGTAAAGCCGATCTCATTTTTACCGTGGCGCCCGTTAATAATCGCTCCGTTGTCTGCTCGCATTTCACCACAATTCCCACAGTCATGATCTGCCGCGAAGACCATCCCAGAATAGGTACAGAAGTCTCCGTCGAGGAGTTGTACCAGGAAAAGTTTACGATGTATCAAAGCAACAACAGTGGCGTGAAGGAGCGTCAGGCTGAAGTCAACGAGGCGTTCCCGGAAAGAAACATCGCGTTTCGGTCAGACTCCCTCAGTTCGCTTCTCTCCATGATCGCCATGTCTGATTTAGTTGGTTATATTCCCGTGTCCATTTTTGAAACCTATAAAGCGGCCTTAAAATTAAAAATTGTTAACACTCCCTTTAAATTACCTGAAGTGGACATCTATATGGTCTACAACCGCGCGTCGTTAAACAGCAGCGTATTCGCCAGCTTTATTGAAAAAATGCATAAGCTGGCTCAATAGAATGGACGCGTCATCGCGAAGGTATTTCCAGCAAGAATAAAGTGAAGGCGTAAAATAATTAGTTGAGAATGAGAACATATAATAACATGATGGCAGTTTAATAGCATTAACGATATTCCATACGCAGGATGCGACTCATCATGTCTATCTATAAATACCCTCTTCAGGAAAACGTTCTGGAGGCTGCTTCAGAACGCATAAACTGGACGCTGCAAAATTTTACCCGCGTGTGCGTCTCTTTTTCTGGCGGAAAAGATTCAACGGTGATGCTTCATCTTGCTGCGCAGCGGGCGCGGCAGCTGAACAGAAAAATAGATGTCCTCTTTCTGGACTGGGAAGCACAGTTCTCCTGCACCATTGAGCATATTGAGAACATGAGGACCCAATATCGTGACGTCATCAATCAGTTCTGGTGGGTGGCGCTGCCGATCACCACGCAAAATGCCCTCTCTCAGTACCAGCCGGAATGGCAGTGCTGGGAACCCGGCATAAGCTGGGTCAGACAGCCTCCGCCTGATGCCATCACCAGTACGTGTTATTTTGATTTTTATCAGCAGGGGATGACCTTCGAGGCCTTCGTCAGGGACTTTGCCGAATGGTATGCGCGAAGGCGCCCCGCCGCAGTGATGGTGGGCATCCGCGCCGACGAATCCTATAACCGCTTCCTGGCAATCGCCTGCGCGCGAAAGCAGCGCTTTTCCGACGACAAACCCTGGACGACCGTCGCGCCCGGCGGTCATGCCTGGTATATCTATCCTCTCTACGACTGGAAAACCGCCGACATCTGGACCTGGTTTGCCAAAACGGGCTGCGCCTATAACCCCCTCTACAATCTGATGTACCAGGCCGGCGTGCCGCCGCGCTACATGCGCATTTGTGAACCCTTTGGCCCGGAGCAGCGACAGGGCTTATGGCTCTATCACGTCGTTGAACCTGAACGCTGGGCCGCCATGTGCGCACGCGTCAGCGGCGTGCGCAGCGGCGGAATTTACGCGGGGCACGACAACCACTTCTACGGTCACAGAAAGATCCTCAAGCCCGACCACCTCAGCTGGCAAGAGTACGCCATGCTGCTCCTCGACAGCATGCCGCAACAGACGGCTGAACATTATCGCAATAAAGTCGCGGTGTACCTGCACTGGTATCAGAAGCGCGGGATGTCCGATCTTCCCGATACGCAGGAGGGTGATATCGGCTCAAAGGATATCCCGTCCTGGCGGCGAATATGCAAGGTTCTGCTCAACAACGATTACTGGTGTCGGGCCCTCTCCTTTAGCCCGAACAAACCAAAGCACTATCAGCGCTATAGCGAACGGATGAAATCAAAACGCAATGAGTGGGGGATCTTATGCAGCAACGACTGATTACCGAACTGGAAACCTATTTGCAGACGCTCACCGACGAGCAACGTATAGATGCCATCAATGCTTTTCGCCAGGCCATGCATCATCTCAGCCCGTTCAGCGACCAGCCCGTCGACTGCGTGCTGTGGATAAAGCAGGACGCTATCGTTGCCAACGACTACAACCCAAATAACGTGGCGCCGCCGGAAAAGCGTCTGCTGAGTCAATCGCTCGAGCTCGACGGGTTTACGCAGCCCATCGTGGTGACGGAAAGCGAGCCAGCGCATTACGAAATTGTCGACGGCTTCCATCGTCACGAAATCGGTAAAAGCAGGGCCGCGCTGAAGCGCCAGCTTCGGGGCTATTTGCCCGTCACCTGCCTGCGCAAAGATCGCCAGCAAAAGCTTGACCGGATGGCCGCCACCATCCGCCACAACCGTGCGCGGGGACGCCACCAGATCAACGCCATGTCCGACATCGTCCGGGAGCTGGCCCAGCTTGGCTGGAACGATGAGAAAATTGGTAAGGAACTGGGGATGGACAGCGACGAGGTGCTGCGCCTGAAGCAGATCAACGGCCTGCTGGAACTGTTTGCAGACCGTCGCTATTCCGAAGCCTGGACGGTGAAATAGTCAGAGCGTCGCCAGACGCTCCGCCGCCGCCAGCAGCGTCGATTCCTGCTTCGCAAAGCACAGGCGAATCAGCTTATGGGGGAAGGGATCGGCGCAGAACACCGACAGCGGAATAGCCGCCACGCCCACCTCCTCCGTCAGCCACCGGCAAAAGCTGACGTCGTCAAGATCGGAAATCGCGCTGTAGTCCGCCAGCAGGAAGTAGGTTCCTTCGCAGGGCAGTATTTCCAGGCGGCTTTTGCTCAGCGCATTTACAAACAGATCCCGACGCGCGCGGTAAAAATCCGGCAGCTCGCGATAGTGCTGCGGTTCGCTGCGCAGCATGTCCGCCAGCGCCAGCTGGGCAGGCGTGTTGACCGCAAAGGTCAGGTACTGATGCACCTTGCGCAGCTCCGCGCTGATGGCCGCCGGGGCCACGCAGTACCCTACCTTCCAGCCGGTCATATGGTAGGTTTTTCCAAATGACGACACCGCAACCGCGCGCTCGCGAAGCTGCGGATGGGCCAGCACGCTGGCGTGCCCTTCCTCCGCAAAGCAGATGTGCTCGTAGACTTCATCGCTCAGGACGTAAATTTCCCGCTCGGCGATAGCCTGCCACAGCGCGGCAAAATCGGCCTTTTGCCACACCGTCGCCGACGGGTTGTGCGGGGTATTCAGGATCACCAGGCGCGTTTTATCACTCAGCAGCGCGGCGAACGCCTGCCAGTCTGGGCGGAAATGCGGCGGCTGGAGCGCCACGCGCTTCACCACGCCACCGGAGAGTTCAACCGCAGGCGCATAGCTGTCGTAGCTTGGGTCAAAGCAGATGACTTCATCCCCCGCGCGCACCAGCGCGGTGATGGCAGCATACAGCGCTTCGGTCGCCCCTGCCGTCACCGTGATATCGCTGTTCGCATCGGGGTGATAGCCATACAGCGCCGCCGTTTTGTCGGCAATGGCTTCCCGCAGCGCCTGCACGCCGGTCATCGGCGCATACTGATTCGCCCCCTGCGCCACGTGGTGCGCCAGACGTTCCTGCAAATATTTCGGACCATCGAAATCGGGGAACCCCTGCGAGAGGTTAATGGCATTGTGCTGCTGCGCCAGGGCGCTCATCTGCGTAAAGATGGTGGTACCGAGATTAGGAAGTTTACTCTGCGGGATCAATACGTTATTGCTCATGTTGTCGTGCCTGCTTGTAATACTTATGTTGCTGCCACTATAACACGATGTTAGTCTTTGGCAATCAAGACGCTTAGACGTCTAAACCATATCAATATTCCTGGCCGAGGGGTAAAAGGAAATGACAGACAACCTGCTGCTCACACACCTGGTCGACGCCTGCCGCTGGATAGGCGCCAAAGGCTGGGCACCCGCCACCGGCGGTAATATGTCGGTGCGTCAGGACGAGCACCTCTGCTGGCTCAGCGAATCCGGCAAGGACAAAGGCAGCCTGACCACCGACGATTTTCTACAGGTTGAGATCGCCACCAACCGGGCGCCGTCCGGTCGAAAACCGTCGGCGGAGACCGGGCTACACACCCTTATCTATCGCCTGTTCCCGGAGGCTAACGCCGTCCTGCACGTTCATACCGTTAACGCCACGGTGCTGTCGCGTCTGGTCAAAGAAGCCGAACTGAATATCAGCGGTTTCGAGATGCAGAAATCGCTTACCGGGCAGACTACCCATCTGGATACCGTCGCCATCCCGGTGTTTGATAACGACCAAGATATTGACGCCCTCGCCTCGCGCATCGCCCATTACGCCCAGGAACGTCCGCTTAATTATGGTTTTCTTCTGCGCGGCCATGGCTTAACCTGCTGGGGACGCGACGTGGCCGAAGCCCGCCGTCATCTGGAAGGATTAGAGTTCTTATTTGAATGCGAAATGCGTTTACGACAACTGGAGAGAGTATGATTCGCGCGATTGTGACGGATATTGAAGGAACCACCAGCGATATTCGTTTTGTCCATGACGTTTTGTTCCCCTACGCGCGTGAGCGGCTGGCGGCCTTCGTGACCGCCCAGCAGTACGCCGAGCCGGTCAAATCGATTCTGGACAACCTGCGCGATGAAATCAGCGATCCGCATGCCGGCGTCGGCGATCTCATCAACGTGCTGTTTAGCTTTATGGATGAAGACCGCAAATCGACGGCGCTCAAAGCCCTGCAAGGCATCATCTGGCAGGAGGGCTACATCAACGGTGACTTTACCGGCCATCTGTACCCTGACGTTCTGCCTGCGCTGGAAAAATGGAAGGCGCAAGGGATTGATCTCTATGTTTATTCCTCTGGCTCCGTTGCTGCGCAGAAACTGTTATTTGGCTACAGCGACGAAGGTGATATTACTCATCTGTTCAGCGGCTACTTTGATACCCACATCGGCGCCAAGCGCGAGGTGCAGTCTTACAAGAACATAGCGGCGCAAACGGGCATCGCCCCGTCGCAAATCCTGTTCCTCTCGGATATTCACCAGGAGCTGGACGCGGCTGAACAGGCGGGTTTTCGCACCCTGCAACTGATTCGCGGTGAAGATGACGGCGCGAGCCATCACCATCAAATCCACCAGTTTGACGAGATTAATCCGGAGCAGATCCCTTCATGAGCGCATTGACCATTTATTCCGATAAAGACGCCAGCCAGCACCAGTGGCACAGCACCGACGCCGCCGAAATCGCTCAACAGCTGAACGCTAAAGGCGTGCGCTTTGAGCGCTGGGCGGCAGACCGTGATTTAGGGCAGGATCCTGCGCCCGAAGCCGTGATCGAAGCGTATCAACATGCGATCGACAAGCTGGTGGCAGAGAAAGGCTATCAGAGCTGGGATGTCATCAGCCTGCGCGCCGACAATCCGCAGAAAGAGGCGCTGCGCGCGAAGTTTCTCAACGAGCACACCCACGGCGAAGACGAAGTGCGTTTTTTCGTGGAAGGTGCCGGGCTGTTCTGCCTGCACATTGGCGATGAGGTTTATCAGGTGCTGTGCGAGAAAAACGACCTGATCTCCGTGCCGGCGGGCACGCCGCACTGGTTTGATATGGGCTCAGAGCCGAACTTTACGGCCATTCGTATTTTCGACAATCCGGAAGGCTGGGTTGCCCAGTTTACGGGCGATGCGATCGCGGATGCGTATCCACGCCTGGCCTGATCTTTTCTCCCTCTCCCACATGGAGAGGGTCGGGGTGAGGGCACCAGCGCGCACTAAGCGTTAAGCCCTTTCACATACTCCACCAGCTGATCCAGCACTATCCCCCACCCTTCGTGGAAGCCCATCTGTTCATGCTGCTCGCGGATTTCCTTCGTCGGATGGCGCGCTATCGCCGTATAGCGGGTTTTCCCCTCCCCGACGTCTTCAAGCAACAAAATTGCCGTCATAAACGGCTTCTCGGCCGGTTTCCAGCCTTCGGTATAGCCGTCGGTAAACACCAGCTTTTCCCCGGATCGATTTCCAGGAAGACACCCCGGTTATCCATCCGCTGCCCGTCCACCTCAAACACGGTGTTGAACCGCCCGCCCACGCGCAGGTCGAGGTCGCATTCGGTCACCTTGTGCGGAGCAGGAATGAAGAAGTTTTTGATGTGCTCGGGCGTGGTCCAGCAGAGCCAGAGCATGTCGCGCGGTGCGTCCACCACACGCTCCAGTTTTAAGTCTGTTTCAGGATCGAGCGTCACGATGTTGTCCTCTCAGGGAACCCCCTTAAAGGATAGCCGGACTCAGGCAAATTTCCCTTCCGCCACCTCATCCGGCGTGACCACACCCGTATCCAGCACCCAGCCGCTAATCAGCGAGGCAGGCGTGACGTCAAACGCCGGGTTATAGACCACCGCGTTTTCCGGCGCCCACTGCACCGCGCCAAAGCTTCCGGCAACGCCCGTCACCTCGCTGGCGGCGCGCTGCTCGATAGGGATCGCATCCCCGTTCGGGCAGGCCGGGTCGAGCGTCGTTTGTGGGGCGGCGACGTAAAACGGAATACCGTGGAATTTCGCCAGCACCGCCAGCGAATAAGTGCCGATCTTGTTCGCCACGTCACCGTTAGCGGCGATGCGATCGGCCCCCACCCACACGGCGTCCACCTGCCCTTTCGCCATCAGGCTGGCGGCCATGGAGTCGGTAATCAGCTGATACGGCACCCCCAGCTCGCCCAGCTCCCATGCGGTCAGCCTGCCGCCCTGCAACAGCGGACGGGTTTCATCCACCCAGACACTGCTGACGTTGCCTTCCTGATGCGCGCGGGCAATCACGCCCAGCGCCGTACCGACGCCCGCGGTTGCCAGCCCGCCGGTGTTGCAGTGGGTCAGCAGACGGCTGCCGGGCTTCACCAGCGCGCTGCCCGCTTTTGCAATCGCGTCGCAAAGCCGTTTGTCTTCGTCAATCAGGCGCAGCGCCTCCGCCACCAGCGCCGGAACGAAATCCTCTTCCCGCAGCGCAAACTTCATGCGGTCGAGGTTGTTCATCAGGTTTACTGCCGTCGGGCGTGCGGCGCGAAGCGTGTCCAGCGCCACCGCCAGCTCATCGCGGCTTTTGCCGTTTTCCGCCAGCAGCGCCAGCAGCAGGCTTGCAGAGAGACCAATCAACGGCGCGCCACGTACGCGCAGAGCGTGGATATGCCCAACCAGCGCCTCCACCGTTGAGGCATCCAGCCAGCGTTTCTCCTGCGGAAGCGCCTGCTGGTCGAGAATAAAGAGCTGATTATCCGCCACCCGCAGGCTGGTCGTCTGTAATGTCTGCATGTCGTTAATTCCCTGTTGCGTTGTTGTAGCACATTGTGTCAGGATGAAATCCAGATGCATAGACGTCTACATGTCTTAATTAGTTAACTCATGAGGAACAGGCCATGTCGCAATACCGTACCTTTACCGCTCAGGACGCCGTGGAGTATGCCAGGCAGTTTGGTGGGCTTGACGATCCGTCATCGCTGGTAGAGGCGCAGGAAGTGGGCGACGGCAACCTCAATCTGGTTTTTAAAATTTACGACAGCGCGGGCGTCAGCCGCATTATCGTCAAACAGGCACTGCCCTACGTGCGCTGCGTCGGCGAGTCCTGGCCGCTGACGCTGGATCGCGCCCGCCTCGAGGCGCAAACCCTGGTCGAGCATTACCAGCACAGCCCGCAGCACACCGTGAAAATCCACCACTTTGACCCGGAACTGGCGGTGATGGTGATGGAAGATCTCTCCAGCCATCGCATCTGGCGCGGCGAGCTGATCAACAACATTTACTACCCGCAGGCGGCGCGCCAGCTGGGCGAATACCTCGCGCACGCGCTGTTCCACACCAGCGATTTCTATCTGCACCCGCACGCGAAAAAAGCGCAGGTGGCGAAATTCATCAACCCGGAGATGTGTGAGATCACCGAAGATCTGTTCTTCAACGATCCGTACCAGGTTCATGAGCGCAATAACTACCCTGCCGAGCTGGAAAATGACGTCACCGCCCTGCGCGACGACGCCCCGCTAAAAATTGCCGTGGCCTCCCTGAAGCACCGCTTCTTCTCGAATGCCGAAGCGCTGCTGCACGGGGATATTCACAGCGGCTCGATATTTGTGGCCGACGGCAGCCTGAAGGCCATCGACGCCGAGTTCGGCTATTTCGGGCCGATTGGCTTTGACGTCGGCACCGCCATCGGCAACCTGCTGCTCAACTTCTGCGGCCTGCCGGGCCATCTGGGCATTCGCGATGCCGCCGCCGCGCGCGAGCAGCGCCTGACCGATATTCAGGAGCTGTGGAACACCTTTGCGGAACGCTTCCAGGCACTGGCACACGAGAAAACGCGCGACACCGCGCTCAGCGCGCCGGGCTATGCCTCCGCGTTCCTGAAAAAGGTCTGGCATGACTCCATCGGCTTCTGCGGCACCGAACTCATTCGCCGCAGCGTCGGGCTTTCCCACGTCGCGGATATCGACAGCATCCAGGACGAGGCCATGCGCAACGAGTGCCTGCGCCACGCCATTACGCTTGGTAAAGCACTGATTCTGATTGCCGACCGCATCGACAGCGCGGAAGATCTGGTGGCGCGGGTGCGGCAATACAGTTGATTTTCTCCCTCTCCCTGTCGGAGAGGGCATCAAACCGCACTTACCCCAGATACTCAATCACCGACAGCCCGGCGTTATAGTCCGTGCTGTAGATAATTCCCTGCGCATCCACAAACACGTCACAGGACTGGATCACCTGCGGGCGATTCGGCCGCGTGTCCATCATCCTCTCCGGTGCCGCGGGCACCAGCGCACCGGTTTCCACCGGGCGATACGGATTGGAGATGTCATACGCGCGCACGCCCGCATTCTGATAGGTAGCAAAAATCAGCGTTGAGCTGACAAAGCTCCCCGGCCGGTTCTCGTGCAGGTTGTGCGGCCCAAAATGCGCCCCTTTTGCCACGTAGTCGGTTTCATTCGGCTGCGGGAAGGTCGAGATGCTGACCGGATTCGACGGCTCGCGAATATCAAACAGCCAGATCAACTTCTCGCCGTCTTCCTGGTTATCCAGCACCGCTTCGTCCAGCACCACCAGCAGATCCCGGTCCGGCAGCGGCAGCGCGGTGTGCGTGCCGCCGCCAAACGGCGGACTCCAGTTACGGTGGCTAATCAGCTTAGGCTGGGTACGATCCTTCACGTCCAGCAGCGTCAGGCCGCCGTCGCGCCAGCTGCCGTACGCCGTATCGCCGGCAATAATCGCATGGTGGAGCGCGTAGCGTTTCCCTTCCGGCCAGTTCGGCTGTTCGCCTTCGGCCTGGTTCATGCCCGGCAGCCACCAGCGCCCCGCCACCTCGGGTTTGCGCGGGTCCGCCAGGTCAATGGTCAGGAAAATGTAGTCGGTAAAACCGTCGATCAGCGCCGACACGTACGCCCAGCGGCCACCCACGTACCAGATGCGGTGAATGCCGATGCCGCTCAGCGAGAGAAAGCCAATTTCGCGCGGCGCATCCGGCGTGGAGATATCAAAAACGCGAAGCCCGGCGCTCCAGCCCCTGTCCTGAACGTCGCTGACGGTCTCTCCTACCTGACGGGTGTAGTAGACCTTCTCGTCGGCGAAGCGGGCATCGGCAAACAGATCCCGGGCGTTGATCACCAGCAGCAGGTCGTCATGCGCCTGGAGGTGCACGTTCCAGGTGCCCGGCGGCGCAGGAAAATAGCCCGCGGGTTTCGGGTTTTTCGGGTCGCGCACGTCTACTATCGAAAAGCCCTGCGATACCATATGGCCGATATAGGCGAAACCGCGATGCACCATCAGCTGCACGCCGTCCGGGCGACCGCCCTGATCGCTATGGCCAATCAGCCGCATGTTGCGGCTGTATTCTGGCGTGGGGAAGATGCTCATTTATTCTTCGCTTCCAGCGTCGCAAACCACGGCGCGATAAAATCTTCCGTCTGACCCCAGCCCGGAATGATTTTGCCCAGCGACGCTACGTTCACCGCCCCCGGCTGGGCGGTCAGCAGCGCCTGCGGAATAGCCGCGGCTTTAAAATCGTAGGTGGCCGGGGTCGCTTCTCCGGCTATCTTATTGGCCACCAGACGCACGTTGGTCGCCCCAATCAGCTTCGGATCCACCGCCACGCTCACCTTCCACGGGCTGCCCGGCTCGCGCATCAGCTGCAGATCCTGGTTGGAGATGTCGATGCTGTAGAGTTTAATCTCGGTACGGCCGTTCTCCTTCAGAGCCTTATACGCGCCCTGGCTGAAGGCATCCCAGGTTCCCCAGATGGCGTCGATTTTGCCTTTCGGGTATTTCGCCAGGATCGCGCCCACCTTGTTGGCGGTGTCGCCCTGCACGTCAGAAGAGACCGCGCCGATGGACTCCAGCTCTTTAATCTCCGGGGACTGCTTTTGCAATTCTTTATAGGCTGCCTGACGGCGCTCCATCGGCGGGAAGCCCGCCACCCACAGCTTGACGATGTTGGCCTTGCCGTTGAAATCTTTCGCCAGCTGGCCGAAGGAGAGATTCGTCAGGGAGGTGTCGTCCTGCTGGGTGACGGTCACGCCCGGGATCTCGCCGTTTACGGCGGTATCAAATACGGCGACCTTGATCCCGGCATCCACTGCCTTCTTCACCAGCGCGGTGGAGTACGGATCGCGGCCCTGCGACAGGATGATCCCGTCATATTTCTGGCTGATGGCCTGGTTAACGAAGTCCTGGAATTTAGCGTCATCCCCGTTGCTCAAAAAGGTGCTGACCTTAAAGCCGAGCTTTTTCCCTTCCTGAATGGCCCCGGCAACAAACTGCGTGGTGTTGTCGTCCGAGCCGAGGTTACGGATCACCGCGATGCGGATCGGTCCGTCGTGGTTCGCAATGGCGGCCGGAACCGGCGCGGGCGTGGCCGCGAATCCCGGCAGAGAAGTGAGTAACCCCAGTGCCACCAAAGAGAGCGCAATCTTTTTCATTTTTTATCCCGTTGTGTTGTCAGCGTTTTTGTATGTAGGTAATCGCCAGTGCCACCGCGAGCACCAGCCCTTTTATTATGTCCATGGCGTAATACGGCACGGAGAGCATCACCAGCCCGTTCGACAGCACGCCGAGGATCACCGCCCCCACCAGCGTGCCAAGCGCGTTCGGCTTGCCGGACCCGGCCAGCGAGAAGCCAATCCACGCCGCGGCCACCGCATCCATCAGATAGCCGCCGCCCGCATTGACCTGCGACGATCCGATGCGGGAGGCCAGCAGAATGCCGCCCAGCCCCGCCAGCAGCGAGGCAATCACGTAGGCCGCCACCTTGTAGCGCGTGGTGCGAATGCCCGAGAGGCGAGCCGCTTCAGGGTTGCCGCCAATGGCATACATCCGGCGTCCGTGAGTGGTCAGCGACAGCCCCAGCTGCGCCAGAAGGGTCACCGCCAGCATGATGATGACGATGGTCGGCACCTGCCCCAGCAGGCTGAACGCCGCCGGAATGGTCCCTTCCGCCATGTCGCCGCTCGGCAGCACCATGTTCTCGGTAATCGACCCGCCGTAGCTGTAGGTCATCGCCACGCCCTGGATGACAAACAGGCTGGCGAGCGTCGCGAGCATGTCCGGAATACGCAGGATGACGATCAGGAAAGCGTTAAACAGGCCGACCAGCGTACAGAGCGCGAGAGTGATTACAATCGACTCGGTGGTGCCGAAGCCGTGCCAGACAAAAAGCGAAATGACCAGCGCGTTCGCCAGCGACGCCGTGGAGCCCACGGAGAGATCGAACCCGCCGACGGTCAGCGAAATCGACACGCCAACGGCAATCACCGTCACGATGGCAATCGAGCGCAGAATATTGATGATGTTGTTCGGGTCGAGGAAGCTGTCCGACGCCAGGCCAAAGACGGCCACCAGCGCGACGACGGTGAGCAACATGCCCCATTTATAGAGAAAATCAAAAAGTTGCTGACGGCCAGACGCCGCCGGGGTCACTGAAAGGGCCTTGCTCACGACGCCGTTCCTCCGGTTGAATAATAAAGTAGTGTCTCTTCACGGGCCTCTTCCCCGGCGATTTCTGCCACGATGCGCCCGTCCCACAGGACGCAGATGCGGTCGCACAGTCCCACCAGCTCGGCAAACTCGCCGGAGGCGTAAATCACCCCTTTGCCCTCGCGAGCCAGGCCGTCAATCAGCTGGAACAGATCGGTTTTGGCCTTCACGTCCACGCCTTTGGTCGGCTCGTCGAAAATCAGCACGCTGGCGTCATTACGCAGCCATTTACCGATGGCGACCTTCTGCTGGTTACCGCCGGACAGACGGCGCAGCACCTGCCCCGGTCCGCGAGCGCGCACGCCGATGCGGGCAATGACCTCCTCCGCCCAGCGCCACGCCTGACGATAGCCGAACAGGCTCCAGCGCGAGAAGCTGTTATCGGCGCACACGGCAAGGTTCATGCTCACCGGCTCGTCGATAAAAATTCCCTCTTTACGCCGCTCCTCCGGCACCAGCGCCAGGCCGCGCAGCACCGAGTCTGCCGGATCGCGCGGCTGCCAGGGCTGTTGATTCAGCTCACCGCGCGCCACGCGGCTTTTGGTGGCGCCAAACAGCGCCTTACAGAGTTCGGTTTTCCCCGCCCCCGCCAGCCCGGCAATGCCGAGAATTTCGCCTTTGCGCAGGTGCAGGGAGATATCCTTCAGCAGCGCGTCGTCGTGCAGGCCTTCCACTCGCAGCAGCGTTTCGTCGCCGTGCGGCGGTCGCGCGGGCGGGTAGATATCGCTCAGCACGTGGCCGAGCATCTTCTCAACAATCTCTTCACCGCTGAGATCGGCCATCGGGCCGGACTCAATCAGCTTGCCGTCGCGCAGCACCGTCAGGGTGTCGCAGATAGCTTTTAGCTCGTGAATGCGGTGGGAGATAAACACCACGCCGATGCCCTGCTGTTGCAGACGTCTTACCACCGCAAACAGACGCTCGCTCTCGTGCGCGTCCAGCGGCGCGGTGGGCTCGTCAAGAATCAAAAAACGGCAGTGGTGGGACAAAGCGCGTGCCAGCAAAATCTGCTGCTTTTCGGCCAGCGAACAGCCGTCGATGGAGCGGCGAACGTCCAGCGTAACGTCGAGCTGCGCCAGCGCCTGCCGCGCCTGCTGACGAACGGTGCGCCAGCGGTAGCGGTGCCCCGGCTGCGCCAGCTGGTCGAGCATGATGTTCTCCGCAATGCTCAGCCCGGGGATCAGCGCCACGTCCACCTCCTGCTGCACGAGGTGGATGCCCAGCCGTTTGGCGTCCAGCGGCTCGCGAATGTTTACCGGCTGGTTGTTAATGCTGATTTCGCCTTCATAGTGGTCGTGCGTCCCGCACAGCACCGCCATCAGCGTTGATTTCCCCGCACCGTTGGCGCCAGTCAGCGCATGCACCGACCCGCCGTTCAGCGTGAAATCCACGCGCGTCAGCGCCTGAAAGCCGGAAAAGGCCAGGCTGATACCGCGCATTTCAAGGCGACTGGAAACCATCCGCGTAAATCCTTCATTACTCTTCTGATTTAGCGAATTTTTCACAGCTCCGGTTGACTGACAACGACGGAAAAGGCATAAGATAAAGCGAAATATTATTAGCCATCCGGATGTCCAGACATAACATCGGGTTAGCGCTTGCGAAAAAAGGACAACACCATGAGCAACACCGACATCCGCGTCGTGCCCGGGCCGGCGAACTACTTCTCCCATTCCGGAAGCCTTACGCATCTGAATGACTTCTTTACCCCGGAACAGCTTTCCCGCGCGGTGTGGATTTACGGCGAGCGCGCAATAGAGGGCGCGCGCCCGTTCCTGCCGGAGAGCTTTAACGCGCCGGGGGCGAAGCACCTGCTGTTTAAGGGCCATTGCAGCGAGCGCGACGTCACCCGGCTGGTGAACGAATCCGGCAGCGATGCCAGCGTGGTGATTGGCGTGGGCGGCGGCGCGGTGATGGACACCGTCAAGGCCGTGGCGCGCCGCTTGGGCGTTCCGTTCGTGGGCATTCCCACCATCGCCGCCACCTGCGCGGCGTGGACGCCGCTCTCCGTCTGGTACAACGATGCCGGTCAGGCGCTGCAGTTTGAGATTTTTGACGACGCTAACTTTCTGGTGCTGGTGGAGCCGCGGATCGTTCTGAACGCCCCGGCGGAATATTTGCTGGCGGGCATCGGCGATACTCTGGCGAAGTGGTACGAAGCGGCGGTTCTCGCCCCACAGCCGGAAATCCTGCCGCTGACCGTGCGCCTTGGCCTTAACGGCGCGCTGGCGATCCGCGACGTGCTGCTGGAACACAGTGAGCAAGCGCTTGCCGACCAGCAGCGCGGCGAGCTAACGCAGGCATTTCGGGACGTTGTGGATGCCATTATTGCCGGCGGCGGTATGGTCGGTGGCCTGGGTGAACGCTACACCCGCGTGGCGGCGGCGCACGCGGTGCACAACGGCTTAACCGTGCTGCCGCAGACGGAAAAATACCTGCACGGCACCAAGGTGGCCTACGGCATTCTGGTGCAGAGCGCCCTGCTCGGCCAGAACGACGTGCTGGCGCAGCTGGTGGCGGCATACCGGCGCTTTAACCTGCCGACCACGCTTCGCGAGCTGGACGTCGACATCAAGAACCGCGACGAGCTGGATAAGGTCATCGCCCACACGCTGCGCCCGGTGGAGTCGATTCACTATCTGCCGGTGGCGTTAACGCCTGAGGCTCTGCGCGCCGCGTTTGAGAAAGTAGAATCCTTCCGCCGTTAATTGCGCCGACGGGCTATACCTAATGATGGTTCTCACCACTCTCGTAACGAGGTCATCATGCAGATCGATTTAACAGGTAAAAAGGCGCTGGTTACCGGCGCCAGCCGCGGGCTGGGTCGTGCGATTGCCCTGTCGCTGGCGCGCGCCGGTGCCGATGTGGTCATCACCTATGAAAAATCCGCCGATAAAGCCCAGGCGGTCGCCGATGAAATTAAGGCGCTGGGGCGGCACGGCGAGGCCATTCAGGCCGACAGCGCCAGCGCGCAGGCGATTCAGGATGCCGTCACCCATGCGGCACGCTCTCTCGGCGGGCTGGACATCCTGGTCAATAACGCCGGTATCGCGCGCGGCGGCCCGCTGGAGTCCATGACGCTGGCGGACATCGACGCCCTCATCAACGTCAACATCCGCGGCGTGGTGATCGCCATTCAGGAAGCGCTGGTGCATATGTCTGACGGCGGGCGCATCATCAACATCGGCAGCTGTCTGGCGAACCGCGTGGCACAGCCGGGGATTGCCGTCTACTCAATGACCAAATCTGCACTTAACTCCCTCACCCGCGGTCTGGCCCGCGATCTTGGCCCGCGCGGCATTACCGTTAACCTGGTGCACCCCGGCCCGACCAACAGCGATATGAACCCGGAGGACGGTGAACAGGCTGACTCACAGCGTCAGCTTATTGCCCTGGGCCATTACGGCCAGCCGGAAGACGTCGCGGCGGCGGTTACCTTCCTCGCCAGCCCGGCAGCCGGGCAGATCTCAGGCACCGGTCTGGACGTGGACGGCGGTTTGAACGCCTGATCGCAATATTCCTGCAAGCCTCTGTCGCCCGGCAGAGGCCTTGTCGAGCCGCCTCGACGGTTTGCGTTTTGCCTCTTACCTGCGCTTTTTTTCCGCTCTACAGTACCCCATAAGAAATTCGGAATTTATCTAATAGTCTTATTATTTCCTTATATTATGTGTGGGCGTACAGTGGAGGTACGGATGAAGATCGTGTGGTCAAAAACAGCAGAGAAGCAATTTTCTAAAATCGATACGCGATATCAGAACCGCATTAAATTCAGGCTGGAGAAGATGGATGATAAAACATCACCTGTCGCGGATATCAAGAAATTATCTTCTCCCGAAAACCACTACAGGTTGCGATCAGGTGATTACAGGGTCATTTACACCTTCGGAGACCCGCCGGGTGATACCTGTTACGTAGTGGCGGTAAAACGCCGGACAACCACCACCTACCTTCATGAGGAGCATACGGAATATGACTGTTCAGTTCATAAAGGATGAAGCAGGAAAAAAACAGTATGTTGTCATTCCCTACGATGAATATTTTCGCATGCGTTTAGCCATGCTTGAGTATGATGACGATGATGAAAGCGACTGGGAAGACATCCCTTACGAATCAGATATCTACGATAACGTAGGTTTACCGGGTGAAGTGTGCGACATCATGCATAGCGAGAACGTCAGTCTGCAGGCCGCGTGGCGTATCCTGCGCGGGCTATCCCAGCAGGAAGTGGCGGAAAAACTCGGCATCAGCCAGTCCGCCGTATCACAGCTTGAAGCGCTGGACTCCCGTCCGCAAAAGCGCACCCGCGAAAAGCTGGCGGCAATTTATGGCTGCAAGCAGGAGCAAATCAGCCTCTATTTACCGAAAGAGGGTTAACAGCACTTCGCCCCGCCCTTGCCGCCGTAGCGGGCGTCCTGGCGGTCGCGGAAAAACTCTTCGTAGGTCATCGGCGTCTGGTCAGGATGGTTGACGCGCATATGCTCGACGTAGTTGTCGTAATCCGGCACGCCAATCATCATTTTGGCGGCCTGGCCCAGGTACTTACCTGCTTTGGAGAGGGTGTCGAACATCATTCTGGTCTCACTGGAAATGTAGGCCGGGCAAGCGCTAGCGCCACCCGGCACATAGGTTAATGCGCCCCTTTCGCCTGGGTCACAATCTCGTCCAGGTTTTCAGGCATCGGCTCGTACGGCGTCTCTTTCGCCGTCGGCGTGTCGACCTTCAGCGCCGCCAGCGCGGTTTTCAGAGAATACAACGCCAGCACCACAACCACCACCATAAAGAAGATGGTCAGTCCGGCATCCAGACGGTTGTTGAACACCAGCTGCGACAGCTGTGACTCGGTGTACTGCGCCGGGATCTTACCGCTGTCGATCATCGCCTGGAACTTGTTGGCGATCGCCAGGAAGCCCACCTTATTGTCCGGGCTGAAGGCTTTTTGCCAACCCGCCGTCAGGGTACAGATTAGCAGCCAGGCGGTTGGCACCAGCGCCACCCACGCGTAACGCTGGCGCTTCATCTTGAACAGCACCACCGCGCAGAGCATCAGCGCCATGCCCGCCAGCATCTGGTTGGCGATACCGAACAGCGGCCACAAGGTGTTGATCCCGCCCAGCGGATCGACCACGCCCTGATGCAGGAAGTAGCCCCACGCCAGCACGCACAGCGCCGTCGCCAGCAGGTTAGCCGGGAGCGAATCGGTACGCTTCAGGTTCGGGGAGATCACCCCCAGCAGATCCTGGAGCATAAAGCGCGCCGCACGCGTACCCGCATCTACCGCCGTCAGGATAAACAGCGCCTCGAACAGGATGGCGAAGTGATACCAGAACGACACGTCCATCAGCCCGCCCAGCGCGCCGTGCAGGATGTAGGCCATGCCCACCGCCAGCGTCGGCGCCCCGCCCGCGCGGGAGATAATTGACTGCTCGCCCACCTCATTAGCGATATGCGTCAGCGTTTCCGGGGTAATGGCAAAGCCCCAGCCGCTCACCACCTGCGCGGCGGACGCTACCACGTCAACGGTACCGGCCGGGGCCAGTACCGCCATCGGGCTGTTCATCGCAAAGTAAACGCCCGGGTCGATAATGCAGGCGGAGACCAGCGCCATAATCGCCACGAAGGACTCCATCAGCATACCGCCGTAGCCAATCAGGCAGGCCTGATTTTCATTCGCCAGCATCTTCGGCGTGGTCCCGGAGGCGATCAGCGCGTGGAAGCCCGACACCGCACCGCAGGCGATGGTAATAAACAGGAACGGGAACAGGTTGCCGGTCCAGACCGGGCCGGTACCGTCGATGAATTTGGTTAACGCCGGCATGGTCAGGGTCGGGCGCATAATCAGAATGCCGATGGCCAGCCCGACGATGGTGCCGATTTTCAGGAAGGTTGAGAGGTAATCGCGCGGGGCCAGCAGCAGCCACACCGGCAGCACTGCCGCCACAAAGCCGTAGCCCACCAGCATCCAGGTCAGCTGCACGCCGGTAAAGTCGAAGAATGGTGCCCAGGTCGGGCTTTCCGCCACCCAGCCGCCGGAGATAATCGCAAATACCAGGAACACCAGGCCAATGACAGAGACTTCACCGATGCGCCCCGGGCGCAGGTAGCGAATGTAAATCCCCATAAACAACGCCAGCGGAATGGTAAAGGCGACCGTGTAGGTTCCCCACGGGCTGTGGGTCAGCGCTTTCACCACGATCATCGCCAGCACCGCGAGGATGATCACCATGATCATAAAGGTCGCCACCAGCGCAATCACCCCGGCGGTTGCCCCCATCTCCTCTTTCACCAGCTCGCCCAGAGAACGGCCGTCGCGACGGGTGGAGACGAACAGCACCATAAAGTCCTGCACCGCGCCCGCCAGCACCACCCCCGCGAGGATCCAGATCATCCCCGGCAGGTAGCCCATCTGCGCCGCCAGCACCGGCCCCACCAGCGGGCCTGCACCGGCAATCGCCGCAAAATGGTGACCGAACAGCACTTTTTTGTCGGTCGGCACGTAGTCCAGCCCGTCGTTATGACGCACGGCAGGCGTCATGCGCGTGCCGTCTACGCCCAGTACCGTCTTTGCGATATAGCGGCCATAAAAACGGTACGCAATGAGATAAATGCAGACGGAGGCGACGACGATCCAGAGCGCATTGATCTGCTCCCCCCGGTTGAGGGCGATATAGCCCAGGGCAAAGGCTCCCACAACGGAGAGCACCGCCCACGTAAGGTATTTCCCTGAGTTGTTCATAGTTGTTGTCCGTTGTTGTGAAACAGTGAGATGTTACATTTTGTTTCTAGAACAACGGATAAAATTTAACAACTTTGAAACGCAATAATGCGTGGTCAAACCAGAGATTTACACCACAGTGTTAAGCCGATCACTTTCAGCTGAATGACTTACCCCAGCACCATCGTGCTCAACCGACAGGTACAGCACCGCCGCCCCTGCTCGTCGAATACCACGATCTCCCAGCTCTGGCTCGAACGCCCCAGATGCAGCGGCTGACACACGCCGCGCACCTTACCGTGAGAGATCGCGCGGTGGTGCGTGGCGTTCAGCTCAGTGCCGACCACGCTCTGCCCGTCGCGGGTCATCAGAAAACCGGCCATTGAGCCCAGCGTTTCCGCCAGCGCCGCCGACGCCCCGCCGTGCAGCAGGCCAAACGGCTGATGGGTACGGGCATCCACCGGCATCTCCGCTTCCAGCGTGTCGTCCCCGAGGCGGGTATAGACGATGCCCAGATGCGCCACCAGGGTGTTTACGCTGGTGGCGTTCAGTTCTTCAAGCGATAAATGACGTTTCCAGATCATTACGCCCCCAGCGTGGAGCCGCCGTCCACCACGATATCCTGCAGGGTAATATGGCTGGCGGCATCGGACGCAAGGAACAGCACGGTGGCGGCAATTTCCCGCGGACGGGCGATTTTGCTGAGCGGAATGCCGAGCTTGAACTGCTCGCCAAAGCCGCGAATGCGCTGCTGCTCCGCATCGTCGCTTTTCCACAGGGTGCGCTGCATGTCGGTATCCGTTGAGCCGGGCGACACCAGGTTACAGCGCACGCCGCTGCCCGCCAGCTCGAGCCCGACGGTCAGCGCCAGGCTTTTCAGCGCCGCCTTCGACGCGCCGTAGGCGCTCATCCCGATGCGCGGGGTGTGCGCCGCGTCGGAGGCCACGGTCACTATCGCTCCGCCCTGCTGACGGCGGAACTGGCCCATCGTCTGCTGAAACAGGTTAAACGCGCCGCCGACGTTAACCGCAAAGGTCTGCTGCCAGTCCTCCTGCGAAAGCTCGTCCGTCGCGCCCATGCGCAGAATGCCCGCCGCGTTAACCAGCACGTCGAGGCGCTCAAGGGTGCCAAGTAAGCGCCCGCAGACGTCGCCCACCTGCGCCGCATCCGCCACGTCCAGCGTTTCGGTGGCAAACGGATAATCGTCCTGCGGGAAGGCCAGATCGAACCCGGTCACCCGCGCGCCCGCCTCCACAAAGGCCAGCGCGGTCGCATAGCCAATACCTTTACCCGCGCCCGTTACCCAAACCGTTTTACCGGTAAAATCGAACCCCGCCATCACTTCACCTCACGGGAGAGCAGCGCCCACCAGGCGTCAAGGGTCGGATTTTTCGCCAGCATCACGAAGTCGATGTCGCCGTGCACCTTCCGCCAGCGGGCGGCCAGCGCCATCATGCGCACCGAGTCCAGACCGTAGTCGATCAGGTTTTCGTCATCCATCGGCTCGTCGGACTCGTCCAGCAGCGGCAGGATCAGCGCGCGCAGCGCGGCTTTCGTTGCCGGAACGGACGGCAGCAGCTCGTCGGTCATCACCACGCGGCCAGAACGTCCTGCCACGTATTTCAGCGACATCAGGTGCTCGTCGCGGGTGAAGTCCGCCAGCGCATCGGCGATAAAGAACGGCTTGATGTCGCGCATAAAGGCATCTGTGGCGGTGGTCATGCAGCCGATATGGGCATAAACGCCGGTAATCAGCAGCTGGTTGCGGCCGGTCTCTTTCAGCATCTGCTCCAGCGGCGAGCGGTGAAACGCGCTGTAGCGCCACTTCACCAGCACGGTGTCCGCTTCGTCCGGCGTCAGTTCAGCCACGATGCGCTGCTGCTCCGGCGAGCGGGTCAGGCCCGGCCCCCACATGTCGTTCAGCAGGGCGCGGTCTTCATCGCTCTGCTCTTTCGGCTGCGCGGTGTAGTACACCGGGATATTGTGTTCTTTGCAGTACGCGCGCAGTTTAGCGATGTTCGCCACCACCTGCTGCATCATGTCGCTATTTTCGCCCCAGAAGTTCAGGAAATACTCCTGCATATCGTGGATCAGCAGCGCGGCGCGCTCCGGCTCAAACGCCCAGTTGACCTTGTTGGTCGGCAGCTCTGCGGCGGTTGGCAGCGCGTAAGCGGTTAATTTTGGAATGGCCATTCTCTGTTCCTCAGCCCCGGGCGCGTTCAGCAAGCCACAGGCGCAACTGTTTCTTATCAACTTTGCCGACCGGCGTGAGCGGAAGCGCATCCACGCTCTCCACGCGGTCCGGCAGCTTAAATTCGGCAACGCCCTGCTCACGCAGGAAGCGGCGCACCTCAACCGCGCGCAGGGGCTGTTTCACCACCAGATACGCACAGCTTTTTTCGCCCAGCAGGGTGTCCTCCATGCTCACCAGCGCGGCGTGGATCACCGCCTCGTGGCGCAGCAGCAGGTTTTCGATCTCTTCGGCGGCAATCTTTTCGCCACCGCGGTTGATCTGATCTTTCTCGCGCCCCTGCACGGTGATGTAGCCCTGCTCATCGATGGCGATCAGATCGCCGGAGCAGTAGAAACCGTTGGCATCAAAGGCGCTGGCGTTGTGCTCCGGGCTGTTGAAATAGCCGCGGAAGGTGTACGGGCCGCGCGTCATCAGGCGCCCGATTTCCCCGCGCGGGAGCGGGTTGCCGTCCTCGTCCGCCACCCACACCTCGTCGTCCGGACACATTGGGCGGCCCTGGGTGTTGATGATGCGTTCCGGTGCGTCGTCGAGGGCGGTGTAGTTCACCAGCCCTTCCGCCATGCCGAATACCTGTTGCAGCTGGCAGCCGATTTCCGCCGGAATACGCGCCGCGAGCGTGGCGGAGAGGCGTGCGCCGCCCACCTGGAGCAGCTTGAGGGATTTCAGCTGCGCGTTCCCCGCGCCGTCGGCAATCGCCTGCAGCCAGAGGCTCACCGCCGGAGGGACCAGCGACGTCACGTTGATCTGATGCTGCTCAATCAGCGGAAAGCAGAGCGTGGCGCTCGGATCGTTCGCCAGCACCACGCAGCCGCCCGCCGTGAATACGCCTAACGATCCCGGCGAGCTCATGGCGTAGTTATGCGCCGCGGGAAGCGCGTTCAGATAGCGGGTGTGCGCAGTGATGCCGCAGATTTCATTGCTGCGGCGGATGCTGTAGTCGTAGTCGTTGTGCGTACGCGGGATCAGCTTCGGCGTGCCGGTGCTGCCGCCGGAAAGCTGGAAGAACGCCACCTCGTCTGCGGGCGTCGGGTTCGGGATGAAGTTGTCCGCCGGGCGCGCAATCGCCGCTTCCAGCGCATGTTCACCCTTATCGCCGCGCAGCAGCACGGCGCGAACCGAGCGGTGTTCATCCACAAAGGTATTGAGAAAATCATCCCCCGCGAACAGGGCATGTTCGCGATCGGCGATCAGCACGGCGGGTTTGATCTGGGCGGCGTAGGCGTTCAGCTCGCTGCGCTGATGGCTAAAGAGCGCGTTAACCGGCGCGACGCCGATCTGCAGCAGCGCGAAAAAGGTGATGTAAAACTCGGCCACGTTGCCGAGCTGCACCAGCGCGGTCTCGCCGCGGTGCAGCCCCTGCGCCTGGAGGGCATACGCCAGATTCGTCACCGCCTCATTAAACGCGCGGTAGGTGATGTGGCGATCGTCGTCAATAATCGCCACCGCATCGCTTTGCGCATGGTCCGTCAGGATGTGGGTCAGCGGCAGATCCTGCCAGTAGCCTTTTTCACGGTAGCGGCGGGCAAAATCCTCAGGCCAGCGGGTGAAAGGGATGGTCATGAGTATTCCTTAGTGCAAACCAAACACGTTAAGCATGGTGGAGAGCTTCACGCCCGTCTCCCGCCACTCGCCCACCGGGGAAGAGGCAGGCACAATGCCCGCGCCGGCAAACAGGCGAACGGTATTTTCGCGAAGACGCGCGCAGCGGATGGTCACCACCCACTCGCCGTTGCCTTCGCTGTCGCACCAGCCGACGATGCCGCCGAACAGTTCGCGGTCGAAGGGTTCCAGCTCGGCAATCAGTTCTTTAGCCGCCTGATGAGGGAAGCCGCTCAGGGCCGGGGTCGGGTGCAGCAGGCAGGCCAGCGTCAGGGCGTTTTCGTTCTCGCGCGCGTCACCTTCAACCGGCGTCGCCAGATGCCACAGAGTCGGCGTGGTGATGAGCTGCGGGGAAGACGGCATGCTCAGGTGATGGCTGCGCGGTTCCAGAATGGCCTTCATCGCCTGGGTCACCAGGTCGTGCTCGTGGCGGTCCTTTTCGGAGGCCAGCAGCTTGTTGCCCGCCTCGCGATCCAGCACGTCGTCCGGCTGACGGCGCGCGGAGCCTGCCAGCGGCAGCGAGCTAAAGTGCGCGCCCTCTTTGCGCAGCAGCAGCTCCGGGCTGGCACCCAGCAGCACGCCACCGTCTTCCAGCGGTACGTGGAAGTTGAAGCTCGCCGGGTTCTGGGCGATCAGGCGCTCCATCAGGGCGCCGCTGTCCATGCGTTTATCGGTCGCGATATCAATCAGGCGCGACAGCACCACCTTGTTCACCTGCGGCGTGGCGGTCAGCGACGCGGCGCGGGCGACCATCTCTTCGAAGACGGGCTGCGGCGGGATCTCGGTGCGTTGTGCCACCTTCAGCGCCTGCGCGCCGGAAAAATAGCGTGCGGACTGCTGACGTGCGGGACGGGAAAAGGTCTCCCAGCGTTGCGGAATAAACAGCGAAGACGGCTTGCGGGTATCGAACGGGATGGCCCCTACCATGACGGGATGGGCGATGCCGCTGGCTTTCGCATCCCGGAAAGCCTGGGCTAATTTCTGCTGGAACTGCCCCGCCGGATCGTCTCCGCCGACGGCAGGTTCAGAGAATCGGGCAAAACAGCCTGAGGTGGTAAAACTGCGGTAAGGCGACATAAAGAAAAAGCTGTCTGATTGCAGCGTGGTCGCGGTGTGCTGAACTTCCTCAGCCAGGGACGTGTCCATATCATCCTCCTCAAAATGATAAAAGAAGCAATAATGATTATCATTTATATTTTCGTCGGCTAACCTAATCCCACAGCGCCCCGCTGTCAACCGTCGGGCCATTAACTTCTGCGACAAACGCTTGCATCCCTTCCCGGCAACCATGAAAATGAGAAGCATTATCTTCAATAAAAACAGGATGCCGCTCTGTGAAAATCGCTGCCGTTTGCCGCAATGCCCTTCTTCTGACAGGACTTTTTGTTTTAGGACTAACCTCAGCCACCGCCGCAGACTGGCCGCGCCAGGTCAACGACAGCCGCGGCGTGCACACGCTTGAGAGCAAGCCGACGCGCATTGTCTCCACCAGCGTGACCTTAACCGGCTCCCTGCTGGCGATTGACGCGCCGGTCATTGCCAGCGGCGCAACCACGCCGAACAACCGCGTGGCGGACGCGCAGGGTTTCCTGCGCCAGTGGGGGGATATTGCAAAACAGCGTAAGGTTGCACGGCTGTACATCGGCGAGCCGAGCGCCGAAGCGGTAGCCGCCCAGATGCCGGATCTGATTTTAATCAGCGCCACCGGCGGGGATTCCGCGCTGGCGCTGTACGATCAGCTCTCCGCCATCGCCCCGACGCTTATCATCAATTACGACGACAAAAGCTGGCAGGAACTGCTGACCCAGCTGGGCACGATGACCGGGCATGAGAAACAGGCCGCTGAACGCATCGCCGCGTTCGATAAACAGCTCGCGCAGGTGAAACAGCAGATGAAACTTCCGCCGCAGCCGGTGAATGCCATCGTCTACACCGCCGCCGCGCACACGGCAAACCTGTGGACGACAGAATCGGCGCAGGGCAAGCTGCTGCACCAGCTGGGCTTTACGCTGGCGGACCTGCCTGCCGGGTTGCAGACCTCAACAAGCCAGGGCAAGCGCCACGACATTATCCAGCTGGGCGGTGAAAACCTGGCGACGGGACTGAACGGCGAAGGGCTGTTCGTGTTTGCCGGCGACGAGAAAGACGTGGCGGCGATTTACGCTAACCCGCTGCTGGCGCACCTGCCGTCGGTGAAAAACAAGCGCGTGTGGGCGCTGGGAACGGAGACGTTCCGCCTGGATTATTACAGCGCGATGCTGGTGTTAGACAGATTGAATGCGTTGTTTAAGTAGGCATTTTCCCTCCCTCTCCTCATGGGTGTACGGTCCGGGGACATAGTGAACACTTGTTCGGGGACATGGTAGACACTTACAACTGAGGCATAAGTACCCGTTTATGGAGTCGCTTATGCCCTGGGATGCGAGAGATACCATGTCATTACGTACCGAGTTTGTGCTGTTCGCCTCGCAGGACGGGGCGAACATCCGTTTCCTCTGCCGTCAGTTCGGCATTTCTCCTGCCACCGGCTAC